>JALXBY010000213.1 GCA_026991215.1 Anaerolineales bacterium | reverse complement strand
ACCTGGACGTGGAGGTCTTCGACCTGGACCTGTTCGACATACCGGCCCAGGTGATTCAGGACTTGCGCGCGCGTGGGGTGTACGTGATGTGTTACTTCAGCGCGGGCAGTTGGGAAGACTGGCGGCCCGACGCACACCGCTTCCCCCAAGAGGTGCTGGGAAAGCCCCTGGAAAACTGGCCCGGTGAGCGCTGGCTGGACATCCGCCGCCTGGACGTGCTCGCGCCCCTGATGGAAGCCCGCCTGGACCTGGCCGCGGCCAAAGGCTGCCAGGGTGTGGACCCGGACAATGTCAACGGCTTCGAGAATGACACCGGCTTCCCCCTGACGCCCGCGGACCAGTTGCGCTTCAACCGTTACCTGGCCCAGGCCGCGCATCAACGGGGCCTGGCCATTGGCCTCAAGAACGACCTGGCCCAAATCCCCCAACTGGTCCACGACTTCGACTGGGAACTCAACGAGGAATGTTTCTACTATGGGGAATGCGAGGCCCTGCTCCCCTTCGTCCGGGCCGGGAAGCCGGTGTTCGTCATCGAGTACGAATCGGACCCCGCAACCTTCTGCCCTAAGGCGTTGGACATGGGCTTCAATGCCCTCAAAAAACGCTGGGAACTGGATGCCTTCCGCATCGATTGCCGGGAACGATGACGCCCCTGGAAATCGCAAAGCCCAACCCCTTTGGGAGGATGCCCATGCTGAAGGTGGAACACCTCACCAAAGTGTACGACAATGGCACCGTGGCCCTGCGGGACGTGAGTTTCACGGTGGAAGAAGGGGAGTTTCTGGTGGTCATCGGTTTGAGCGGGTCGGGCAAGTCTACCCTGCTGCGGTGCATCAACCGGCTGGTGGAGCCAACCGAGGGCCGCATCGTGTGGAACGACGTGGACATCACCGCGCTGGACGAAGCCGGGTTGCGCCGGGTGCGGCGGGAGATTGGGTTCATCTTCCAGGAGTTCAACCTGGTGGAACGGATTTCCGTACTTCAGAACGTGCTCAGTGGGCGGCTGGGCTACGTCAACCCCTGGTGGAGCCTGATGTACTACTTCCCCCCTGAGGAACGTCAGCGGGCGTTGGAAGCCCTGGAAACCGTGGGCCTCCGGGAAAAGGCCCACGTCCGGGCCTCGGACCTGAGCGGCGGCCAGAAGCAACGGGTCGCCATCGCCCGGGCCCTGATGCAGGAACCCAAACTCATCCTGGCCGATGAACCCGTGGCCAGCCTGGACCCGGTGCTGGCCCATTCCATCATGGGGTACCTGGAACGACTGAACCGGGAGCAAGGGGTCACCGTCATCTGCAGCCTGCACTACCTGGACCTGGTACAGCGCTACGCCACCCGGGTCATTGGCCTGCGGGAAGGACGCCTGGTCTACGAAGGCACCCGTGAGGACATCCGACGCCTCTCGGACGAAGAGTTCAAGCGCATCTACGGTGAAGAAGCACAACGCCTGGGAGGATGACCATGACCTTCTGGCGACGCCTGTTGCACGCGGTCCTTTCCCTCCTGGTGCCTGGACTGGGCCAGGCCTGGGCCGGGCAGTTCCGCCGAGGGTTCTACATCTTCCTGGCCACCTTTTCCCTGGCCGGGCTGACCGTGTTCACCGCAGCCCAGCGGGCCCGCTTCCCCGAACAGGTCTATGGCCTGAGTTTCACGGTCTTCCTCCGGCTGACGGTCCTGGCCTTCCTGACCCTGGGCGCGCTTCTCCTGCTTTACAGCGGTTTCAGCCGGCGGGTTCCCCAGGATGAGTACACCCGCCGCATGACCTTCCTGGGCTTCCTGCTCGTGGTGGTGTTGGTGTACTTCCCCCTGGTGGGTCCGCAGTTACTGGAAGTTGCCATGCCGCCGGCGGGGTCCCGTCAACTCTATGGCACCCTGCTCATGACCATGGCCGCGGTGGTGGCCGGGCTATGGTGGTGGAACATCGTGGACGCCTGGCACGTGCGCCCTGATGAAGCCCAAATGGGCTGGTCCGGCCTGATTGCCCTGACCCTGGTCGGGTTGCTCATCCTGGGGAACTGGATTGTGGAAATCAACGTGCCCAAGGCCATTCGGGAATACCGGGAGACCAGCCGCATTCTGGGGGACATCCTCTGGCCCTGGCGCGCGGCCTTCGACTACCGGGCCAGCGAGCTGCGGGCCACGGCCCGGATTCAGGCCCCCTGCCCGCCGGGGTCCCAGCCCCCGCCCGTGAACCAGCCTCGCGACGACGGCCCCTGGGTGGTGGTGGAACCCACCTGCGGCCAGCTCAGCACCCGGGACGACAAGGGCCGGTTGCAATACGGCACCCTGTTGACCATCCGCGGGGGCGGCTTCGTCCCGGGCAAGAAGGTGAAAATCAAGTGGGAGAACCCCATCGGCAACGAGTTCACGCCCCGGGGCGTGGGACCGACGGAAATCGAGGTGGGGCCAGACGGCACTTTTGAAACCCAAATGTACATCCCGGACGTGGTCATCCCGGACATTGCCAAAGGACCGCAGATTCACAAACTGCACGTGGTGCAACCCGGCGCGCTGCGCTTCACCGGCACGCTGAGCCGGGAGATGAAACTCGCGCTTCAGGCCATGCTGGTCAGCATCATGATGGGGTTCATGGCCACCTTCGTGGGCATGGTGCTGGCCGTGCCCCTTTCCTTCCTCGCGGCCCGGAACCTGATGTCTACCCTGCGGGTCTCCATGCAGGGGTTGCTTGGCGGGGTGCTGGGGCTGAGCCTGGGCGGATGGCTGGGCCTGCAGGCCGCGCATTGGGTCTCCCGGCAGATGGGCGGGCTGGAACAAGCCCCGGTCGCGGTGGCCCTGACCAGCGCGGTGCTGGTGGGCGGCATGGCCCTGGTGGGCTTCCGGCTCATGGGCCGGGCCCAGGAACGGCTCATGGCCCACATGCCCGCCGCGGTGCGCACGGCCATCCGCATGGTGGGCCTGGCCGCGCTTCTGGCCGTGCCCGGTGCGCTGCTGGGCCTGGGGTACGCCCGTGGCATCCTGGCCCTGGCATGGCCCCCCGAAGAGGTGGCCGTGGTGGAACCCAAACTGATGTGGGCCGTAAGTGGGCTGGCCGCCATCGTGGGCCTGGTCATCGGCTACCGCTGGCCGGAAAGCCGCCCCGTGCCCCTGGGCCAGGGCATCTACGCGGTGGTGCGCCTCATCATGAACGTGGTACGGTCCATCGAACCCCTCATCTGGGGCCTGGTGGGCGTGATTTGGGTCGGCCTGGGGCCTTTTGCAGGCTTCATCGCGCTGACGCTGCATACCATCGCCGCCCTGGGCAAGTTGTACTCCGAGGCCATTGAAAGCATCCATCCCGGGCCCATCGAGGCGATTCAATCCACTGGCGCGAACCGGTTGCAGACCATCATGTACGCGGTGCTTCCCCAGGTGCTGCCCCACTTCACCGCGTACTCCCTGTACCGGTGGGACATCAACGTACGCATGTCCACGGTCATCGGGCTGGTGGGTGGCGGCGGCATCGGCTTTTTGCTCATCCAGTGGATTCGGCAGGTGCAGTACCAGCACGCGGGTCTGGCCGTGTGGCTGATTGCCCTCACCGTGGCCACCCTGGACTTCGTCAGCGCGGGCATCCGCAAGCGGCTGGTGTAGAAGATTCCGCCGGTTTCGCGTCCCGATGTTGCGGTTGTGGTGTTGATTAGAGTAGACCCGGGACGGGGCTTGGTCCGGGGATGTCGCTGTCCGGTCGGGCCGGGCCCTGTCCCGGTGGTTTTCGCTTTTTCTTCAACCCGCATGAATGGGAGGGTTCCATGCCACGGTTTGCCCACATCACCGGATGGGGCATTGCGGTGCCCGAGAAGGTGCTCACCAACAACGACCTGGCCCAAATGGTGGAGACCAGCGACGAATGGATACGCACCCGAACCGGCATCCGGGAACGACACATTGCGGACGAGGAGGAATACCCCTCGACGCTGGGGGCCCGGGCGGCCAGGGACGCGTTGCGCATGGCGGGGCTTTCGCCCCGGGACGTGGAGATGATTATCGTGGCCACCAGTTCGCCGGATTACCCCTTCTTCCCGGCCACGGCCTGTTTGGTGCAGGACATGCTGGGCGCGAAGCGGGCCGGCGCGTTCGACGTGATGGCCGCGTGCACGGGCTTCATCTATGCCTTGAGCGTGGCCACGGCTTTGATTCGTACCGGCACGGTCAACAACGCCCTGGTCATCGGCACGGAGAACCTCTCCCGCATCGTGGACTGGCAGGACCGGAATACCTGCGTGCTCTTTGGCGACGCGGCCGGTGCGTTCGTGCTTCAGGCTGCGGAGGAACCTGGGGGCGTGCTGGCCTCGGCCCTGCACTGCGACGGTTCGGCCGCGGACCTGCTCCTGCTCCCGGCCGGCGGCAGTCGGCAACCGGCCAGTGAGGAGACCGTGCGGAAGCGTATGCACTACATCCAGATGAACGGCCGGGCCGTCTTTCGGTTCGCGACCCGGGCCATGGCCCACGCGGTGCAGGAAGTCCTGGAAAAGGCCGGACTGACCACCGAGGACGTGACCCTCATCATCCCGCATCAGGCCAATCGGCGCATCATCGAGGCCGCAGCCAAGCAACTGCGGATGCCCATGGAGCGCTTCGTACTCAACATGGACCGCTACGGGAACACCTCCACCGCGTCCATCCCCCTGGCCGCGTACGAGGCCGCGCAACAGCGTCGGTTGCGACCCGGGGACCTGGTGGTCCTGGTGGGCTTTGGCGCGGGCATGACCTCGGGTGCGGTGCTCGTCCGGTGGACAGGACCCTTACCCCGACGGCCCCGGCCCAGGCGAGAACCGGGCTTGGGCCAGCGGCTGCGGTCTCGCTGGCAGGCGTTGCGGCAGCGCTTTCAGGGGAAGCAGGAAGAAAAGCCCCCGGCCCCACAAACGGAAAGGCCCTCGACTCCAGAGGCCGAGGGCAGCGGGCAGGGATGATGGGGGTGGCAGTGTGCAGTCGGCAGTCAGCAGTCAGCGGTCGGTGGTGCGCAGTGCGCAGTCCGCAGTGCGCTCACCGCTGACTGCTCACTGCTGACGGCTGACTGCCATCATCCATTGTTTTCCTCGAAAAACAGCGGGAGGTGCCCCAGGGCGATGATGTTGGCCCATTTGGCCCGTTCGCCTTCCGTGCAGATGGCGGCCTCGCCCACCACCTTTGCACCGGCCTTTTCCACCACCAGGCGCATCCCCTGCAAGGTAGAACCGGTGCTGATGACGTCGTCCACCAGCACCACCTTCTTGCCCCGGAGCAGGTCCCGGTCCTTTTCGTCCAGGTAGAGGGTCTGGGGCTTGCCCGTGGTGATGGAAAGGGTTTCCGCGCTGATGGTATCGCCCATGTAGGGCTTGTAGGCCTTC
>JALXBY010000212.1 GCA_026991215.1 Anaerolineales bacterium | reverse complement strand
CGCCTGGGCCTGCCGGGGCCGCCCATGACCGCGCTGGCCCTGCTGGGCTTCCTGATGCTGGAACGCCGACGAAGGGCCCTGGCTGGGGGGCTTTTCCTGGCCGCATTGTTCGCCAAGGAGCAGGCCTGGACGTGGGTGCTCCCGGCCTGGTTGCCCTGGTGGAAGGAACAACCCCGCCGGGCCGCTGCGTGGATGGCCGCACTTGCCCTGCCCTGGGTCGCCTGGCAGGTCTGGCTGTGGCGGGTGTTCGGCCAGGTGGCCCTGCAAAGCGGCGGCGCGGGGCCGACCGCGCTTCCTCGCTTCCCCTTTGGTGGGCTGGTGGCCGCGGTGGTGGGGTTCCCGCTGGCCGTACGCTGGGCTTATCTCCTGGCCTTTGGCCCCACCATCCTGCTCCCCCTGGCCCTGGGCCTCTGGTGGCTCCGCCAGCGTCTTCCTCAGGTCTTCACCGACCCCTGGATCGGTCTCTTCTTCTGGCAGGCCCTGTTTTTGGCCTTCATGCCTATGGCCAGTTGGGACGTCTTCGCGGTGGTTCGGTTGAGCATCGGGATGCTGGTGGGCTTCTGGGCGCTGGCCCTGCGGGAGGGTCACACCCGGACGCTCTTGCGGCTTCTGCCCTTCTGGGTTACGCTCCTCGCGTTGTTGCCAGCCCGGTAACCCCTCTGGGAGGCGGTGATATGCGGGTGCGTCTCCATTACGCCAAGACCGAACCCATGCGCTTCACCGGCCACCTGGACGAACAGCGGACCTGGGAGCGGACCTTCCGGCGGGCCATGCTGCCGGTGAAATACAGCGAAGGCTACACCCCAAGGCCCCGGTTCCACCTGGCCGCGGCCCTGCCCCTGGGCTGCACCGGCCGGCACGAACTGGCCGACGTGTGGCTGGAGCAGCCCATGCCCCTGGAGGAAATCGAAGCCCGGCTGCGGGCCGCGCTGCCCCCAGGTCTGGCCCTTCACAAGGTGGAAGAGGTGCCGGAAAAGGCCCCCGCGTTGCAGAACCTGGTCCAGGCGGCGGAATACGAAGTCCGCTTTCTGGACCCCATCCCCGACCTGGCCGAGCGGGTAGCCCGCTTCCTGGCCCAGGAGCACGTGCTGCGGGAGCGCCGGGGCAAGACCTATGACCTGCGTCCCCTGGTCCAGGCCCTGGAGGTGCGGGAGGTGCAGGGCCAGCCGGTGCTCTGGATGCGGCTTGCGGCCCGGCCTGGGGCCACGGGCCGACCCGATGAAGTCCTGGACGCGCTGGGCATCCCCCTGGAGGTGGCCCGGCCCGAACGGGTCCGGCTTATAATGGAGGCCGCGAACGAGGCCCCATGAGGGGGAAGCACGCGGCCTGTTTCACCTTTGCTGCGGACGAGGAGGCCCATGTTTTCCAAGGTCTTGATTGCCAATCGTGGGGAAATCGCGGTGCGCATCATCCGGGCCTGCAAGGAACTGGGCCTGCGCACCGTCGCGGTGTACTCCGACGTGGACCGCATGGCCCTGCACGTCCGGTATGCCGACGAAGCGTATCCCATCGGCCCGGCCCCGGCCCGGGAGTCGTACCTCAACATCGAGAAAATCCTGGAAGTGGCCAAGAAGAGCGGGGCCGAAGCCGTGCATCCGGGGTATGGCTTCCTGGCCGAGAATGCAGAGTTCGCGCAGGCCTGCCGGGACGAGGGACTGGTCTTCATCGGCCCTTCCCCGGAAGCCATCGCGGCCATGGGGGATAAGGTCCAGGCCCGGCGCCTGATGCAGCAGGTGGGGGTGCCGGTGGTGCCGGGGACGGACAGCCAGGAGGACCTGCGGGACGAAGAACTGCTCGCGGCGGCCCATCGCATTGGCTTCCCCATCATGATCAAGGCCGCGGCCGGTGGGGGCGGCAAGGGCATGCGCATCGTGCGCCGGCCTGAGGAGATGGCCTCGGCCATCCAACTGGCCCGGCAGGAGGCCCAGTCGGCCTTTGGCGACCCGCGGCTGTACCTGGAAAAACTCATCGAGCAGGCCCGCCACATCGAGGTCCAAATCCTGGCCGATGGCTTTGGCCGCACCATCCACTTGGGGGAGCGGGAATGCTCCATTCAGCGTCGGCACCAGAAACTCCTGGAGGAGGCCCCCTCCCCCTTCGTGGGCGAGGACGAGGACTTCCGGCAGCGGCTGGGCGCGGCCGCGATTCGCGCGGCCCAGGCCGTGGACTACGTCAACGCGGGCACCGTGGAGTTTTTGGTGGACCGGGAGAAGAACTTCTACTTCCTGGAGATGAACACCCGCATCCAGGTGGAACACCCCGTGACCGAAGCCGTCACCGGCGTGGACATCGTCAAGGAGCAGATTCGGATTGCCCGGGGCCGTCCCCTGCGCTACACCCAGGGGGATATCCACCTCAAGGGATGGGCCATCGAAGCCCGCATCAACGCGGAGGACCCCTACAACAACTTCCTCCCCTCCATCGGCCGGATTCTGTACCACAGCCCGCCTACCGGCCCTGGCGTGCGGGTGGATACTGGCGTATACACGGGCATGGAAATCACCCCCTACTACGACCCGCTGATTGCCAAACTCATCGTGTGGGGTGAGAACCGGGCCCACGCGGTGTTGCGGATGCGCCGCGCGCTGGCCGAGTACAAAATCCTGGGCGTCAAGACCAACATCCCCTTCCATCAGCGGCTGCTGGCCCAGTACCGCTTCCTGGTGGGCCAGTTCGACACTCGCTTCGTGGAAGAGCGCTTCTCCATGGAGGACGAAGCCGAATTGCAGGAACTCAGCCCGGAGATGGCCGCGGTCATGGCCACGCTGGTGGCCCACGCCCAGGCGCAACAGGCCGCGCAGATGATCCGCACCGCGGGCACCGGTCGGCGGCCCTCCCTGTGGAAGTGGACTTACCATCCGGGATGGCGTCGGGGGTAGCGGTAGTGCGCAACCCGCAGTGCGCAGTGCGCTGACCGCCGACCGCCGACCGCAGACTGCCGACTGCTGACTACCGACTGCGGGTCGTACAGGAGCAATGCCCATGGAAGCCCACAACGAGCAGGCTGCCTGGTTCACCTTTGAGGTGGTGGCCCGCGACGGGCGGGCCCGGGCCGGGCGTTTCCTCACCCCCCATGGCGTGCTGGAAACGCCGGTCTTCGCACCCGTGGGCACCCAGGCCACGGTCAAGGCCGTGACCCCGGCCCAGTTGGAAGAAATCGGGGTGACCCTGGTGCTGGCCAACACCTACCACCTTTACCTGCGCCCCGGCCACCAGGTCATCGCGGAACTGGGCGGCCTGCACCGCTTCATGGCCTGGAACGGCCCCATCCTCACCGATTCCGGCGGGTTTCAGGTCTTTTCCCTGGCCGCGATGCGGGAAATCGACGACGACGGCGTGACCTTCCGCAGCCACCTGGACGGTTCCCTCCACCGGCTGACGCCGGAGAAGGCCATCCAGATTCAGGAGCACCTGGGCGCGGACATCATCATGGCCCTGGACGAGTGCCCGCCGCCCTACGACCGGGCCTACAACGAGGCCGCGCTCCGGCGCACCCATGCCTGGGCCGAACGCAGCCTGAAGGCCCACACCCGCAAGGACCAGGCCCTGTTCGGCATCGTCCAGGGCGGCGTGTTCCCGGATTTGCGGGAGGCTTCGGCCCGGTTCATCGCCTCCCTGGGCTTCCCCGGCCACGCCATCGGCGGGCTTTCCGTGGGGGAGACCAAGGCCGAGATGTACGCGATGCTGGACGTGGTCACCGCGGTGCTGCCCGAAGACAAGCCCCGCTACCTGATGGGCGTGGGCACGCCCGAAGACATCGTGGAAGCCGTGCGCCGCGGGGTGGATATGTTCGACTGCGTCCAGCCCACCCGTCTGGCCCGGCACGGCGCGGCCATGCTTTACTTTGGCGGTCGGCTCAACCTGCGCCGGGCCGAGTTCACCCGGGACCCCCGGCCCATCGATGCTTCCTGCGATTGTTACACCTGCCGCCACTTCAGCCGGGCCTATCTGCGGCACCTCATCACGGCCAAAGAGATGCTGGCCGGCACCCTGATTTCCATCCACAACATCTACACCCTGGTGCGCTTAGTGCGGGATATGCGTCAGGCCATCCTGGAGGGCCGGCTGGAGGCCTGGTTGCAGGTCTGGTACGCGCGGCGGGAGGCTCAGACGGCTTCGTCCGGGAAGGGCAGTTCGTCCTCCAGCCGGTAGACGCCGTGCTTGGGCAGCCGCGCGGGGTCCACGGGCCTCAGGCTTTCGTCCCTGGGGTTGATGAGGTACGTGTGCCCATCCCGGTGCAGCAGGGGGATGTCGCGGCCCTGGCGGGCGAACACCCGCCGCATGACCTGGCTGTGGTACCGGAAGGTCTCCCGCTCCTGGGGGTACGCGGTGAACAGGCGCTCGTACGCGGTCACGAAGGCCTGCCGGAAGTCCATCCGGACCCGGTTCAGGTGGCTGAGCACCCAGCAGCGGTCCTCGAATTGCCAGTAGTAGGCCAGGCCCCAGAAGGCGTTCTCCCGGCCGATGTAGGGGAAGAAGGGGAAGGCCCGGCAGACCAGGCTCCGGTATTCCCGCTGGCAGAAGGCCACGCCGCGGCACACCGCGGGGACCTGGGTCTCCGGCACCTCCTGGGCCAGCCGCGCGGCTTCGGGGTCATCGGCTTCGGGCGTCCACAGCCGCCAGAGGGTGGTCCTGGGCTGGAGGAAGGCCCATTCCTCCCGGTACAGGGTGGGCAGGGCATGGCGGGGGTCGCAGCAGAAGGGCACGCCGCCTTCGTTGTAGGGGCCGCACTTCCGGCCACAGTCCTCCTCGGTGACCGGCATGGCCAGCAGGCGGTAAAGTTGGGCGAAGAACGCGGGGGAAGGCTTCATGGGACGGTGTACGTATCGTGGACGCGGCCCTGGGGGTCCAGCAGCGTCAGGGTTTCGCCGGGTTGCAGCAGCGGCTCCTGCAGGCCCCAGAACAGCCCGGTGGGGGAGGAAGCACCCCGGCGAGTCCACACCCAGAGGCCGCCCTGGGGGTAGAGTTCCACGTTGGGGAAGACGAATTCGTTGCCGTCCTCGTCCTTGAGCCGCCATCCCGCCAGGTTGACCGGCAGGGAACCGGCGTTGACCAACTGGATGCGTTCCTCCCGCAGCGCGCCGGGGTGCTCCACGGCCTGGATGCGCACCCGGACTTCATCGGCCTCTGGCGCGGGGGGCGTGCCGGGGATGAGGAGAATCTGGCCCGGTTGCAGGGTGGGCCGGGCCAGCCGGTTCAGGGCCTGCAGCGTTGGCTCCGGCACGCCGAACTTGCGGGCCACGTCCTCCAGTGTTTCCCCCGGCTGGGCAGCATAGGGGAAGAGGGGCTGGGTTGGGGTGACCGTGGGCAACCGCGGGGGCGCGGCCGCGGTGCTGCAG
>JALXBY010000211.1 GCA_026991215.1 Anaerolineales bacterium | reverse complement strand
GCCCCGGCGGCCCCAACACCCACCGAAGACCGCCGGGGCCGCTGGGGTCCCGCCCTGACCGCAGGGGTGCTGGCCCTGGTGTTCTCCGTCCTGGTCAACATCGGCATCCTCTTTGCCCTCAACGGCGGCCTGGTGTACGTCCGGCCTTCCGATGTGACCAACCTGAGCATGCGGCTCCAGCGGCTGGAGGGCCGGCTGGTGCAGTTGCAGGGGCGCATCGAGACCCTGCAAACCCAGGTCGAAGAACTGCGCACCCTGGAAGGCCGGGTCAACGCCCTGGACGCGCAACTGACCCAGATGGACGAGACCTTGCAGGATGCGCAAAAGGACATCCAGGGCCTCCAGCAAGACGTCCAGGCCATGGAGAAGACGGTGGACCGGGTGGAACGCCAGTACGAACGGGTACAGGCCTTCTTCCAGGGGCTGGCCCGCTTGTTGGAACAGGTGACCGAGGCCCCCGCGTCCACGCCCAGCCCCACGCCAAGCCCAACACCCACGCCCTCGCCTTGAAGCCAGACCCGCTTCGTTCCGCCTGGCCCGGAAGCCCTGGCTTACCGGGCCGGGCGGCTGTACCCATGGACCGGATGCCATCCCCTGCCTTGAGGGAGTGACCCATGGCGGAAGAACGGAACAAAGCGCATCCCATAGTGGAAGCGGTGCGGGCCGTGGTGCGCTTCATCGTGCGGTTGACCCTTTTGGTGTTGCTTTTCGCCGCGGTGGCCGCGGGGCTGTATTACGGCATCCCTTATGTGGAACGCACCTTCCTGGAACCCCTGCGGCAGACCCAGGCCCGCGTTGCCGCGCTGGAAGCCCAGTTGACCCAACAGGCCCAGGACGTCCAGGCCATGACCCAAAGCCTGAGCCGGGACATCGACGCCCTGCGGCAGGACCTGAAGGCTTTGGAGACCAGCCTCCAGGACGTGCAGGAACAACTGCAGCAGATTGAAGCCCGCCAAAAGGACCTGCAGGACCAGTGGTCCCAGGCCGAACGGGACCGGAAAGCCCTGGCCCAGGACGTGCGCGCGCTGCAAAAGGACATCGACGACCTGCAGGCCCGCCTCCAGGCCCTGGATGCCCGGCTGACCGAATGGGAAACCCTGTGGAGCAGCCAGGCCCCCGCGCTGGCCGAAACCCGACGCCAGGCCCTGGCCCTGCGGTTGATGCTGCACACGCTGCGGGCCGGCCTCTTCCTTTCCCAGGACAACTACGGTTCGGCCCGGGGCGAGGTGGCCCTGGCCGTGGACTTCCTCCAATCCCAGATGCCCCTGGTGCCCGACGCCGAACGGCCCCAGTGGAACGCGGTGCTGGAACATCTCCAGACCGCGCGGGCCGCGCTGCCCAAGCAGCCCATTCGGGCGCGGGAGGCCCTGGACGCGGCCTGGAGCCAGTTGAGCGCGATTTACGGTCCTGAAACCACCGCGTCCAGCCTGCTGACCCCCACGCCGGAAGGGGCCACGCCGCAGCCCACCGGCACCCCCACGCCTACCCCAACGGCCACCCCGAAGCCATAACGGAGCGACCTGCCCGAAACCCCATCAGGAGGATGCCCCTCATGGCCGAGGACAAGCCCGTACAGCCCCAGCAACCCGTCGCGGAAACCGAACAACCCCAAGCCCAGGCGCCGGAACCTGCGTCTAAGGAAGAGACCCCTTCGCCTTCCCCCGAAGCCCAACCCCAGGCCGAAGGGGAAGCCCCGAAGCCCCAACCGCCTTCCCGGGTCCGGCGCTTCTTCCGTCGGGTCTTGCGGTGGTTGGCGTTCATCGCGCTGCTCTTTTTGGCCGGGTTCCTGACCGCGGTGGCGATGTTGGTGCAGCCGCAAAGTCAGAGGCTTGCCGAGCAACAGGCGGAAATGCGCGCGTTGCAGGCCACCCAACAGGCCCTGGAAGACGACCTGAACCAGAAGCAGGCCCGCATCCGCGAACTGGAGGACCGGATACAGGACCTGGAAGCCCAACTGCAACAGGCCCAAAAGGAGTTGCAACAGGCTGAGGCTGCCCTGGCTGCCCAGCAGCGGGATGTCAACTGGCTGCAAAGCGTGCGCTATGGTTACCGCGCGTTGCTGGCCCTGGAAAACGAAGACGTGACCCAGGCCCGCATCTACCTGAAGACCGCGGCCACCTACCTGAGCAAGGTCCAGGAGAACGCGCCCGAAGAGGCCCAGACCGCCCTTCAGGACTTGCAGGAACGCGTGCAGGACCTGCTCCCGCAACTGGCAGCAGACCAGACCACACGCCAGAACCTCATCCGCTGGCTGGAGAGCCTGGAGAGTCTGGAAGCCCTGCTGCAGGCTGCGCCGTGAAGGGAGGCGGTCGGCTGTCAGCGGTCGGCTGTCGGCAGTCAGCGGTCAGCAGTCGGCAGGCTGCAGACAGCAGGCAGCAGGCGGTACACAGCGGTTAGCGGGCGACGCACTGCGGAACGCGGTGGCACCATGGTCGTGGGTGTTTTCGACCCGGTTGAGATAAGCGAACCTGCCGGCCCGGGCGGTTGCGCGCCGCCCCGGGCCGTATTCGTCTGAGGTGTTGCACCATTCCCCCATGGAGGAGGTCGATGGCCGAGGTCACCCATCACCGTCTGGCCAATGGGCTGGAGGTGTTGCTCAAACCCCTGCATACCGCGCCCGTCATCAGCCATTGGATTTGGTACCGGGTAGGGTCCAGGGATGAACCCACGGGTCGTACGGGGGTCTCCCACTGGGTGGAACACATGCTGTTTCGGGGCACGCCCCGCTTCCCGGCCGGCGTGCTGGACCGCTTGATTTCCCGCACCGGCGGCTACTGGAACGCGTTCACCTACTTGGACTGGACCACCTACTTCGAAACCCTACCCGCGCAGCACATCGACCTGGCCCTGGAACTCGAAGCCGACCGCATGGTCAACGCGTCCTTCCCCGAAGACATGGTGGAGGCCGAACGCACGGTCATCCTCTCCGAGCGCCAGGGGCACGAGAACGACCCCCTGTTCCTCCTGGGTGAGGAGGTGCAGGCCGCGGCCTTTCGGGTGCACCCCTATCACCACGAAATCATCGGCGACGTGGCCGACTTGAGGCAGATGACCCGGGACGACCTGTACCAGCATTACCGCACCTATTACCGGCCCAACAACGCGGTCCTGGCCCTGGCCGGCGACTTCGACCCCGAGGCCATGCTCAAGAAAATCGAACAGGTCTACGGCGACCTGGAACCCGGGCCGGAACCCCCGCGGCTCCAGCGGCCCGAGCCGCCCCAGCGGGGCGAACGGCGTGTGACCGTGCATGGCCCTGGGGAGACCCACTTCCTGCAGGTGGCCTACCGCGCGCCGCGGGGCGCCGCGGAAGATTTCTTCCCCTTCTTCGTGCTGGTCGCGGTGTTGAGCGGCCCGGTCAACCTCAACCTGTTCGGCGGCGGCACCACCAACCGCACGTCCCGCCTCTACAAAGCCCTGGTGGAAACCCGCCTGGCCGTGGGCGTGAGCGGCGGCGTAAGCGCCACCATCGACCCCTTCCTCTATGTCATCACGGTGACCCTGCCGGCGGAAAAGGACCCGGAGACCGCCCTGGCCCGCCTGGACGAAGAGGTCCGGCGGATGCAGGACGAAGGGCCTTCCCCCGAAGAAGTGCAGCGGGCCCAGAAGCAGGTGCGGGCCTTCTTTGCCTATGGCAGCGAGAGCATCACCAACCAGGCCTACTGGCTGGGCTACAGCAGCATGTTCGCCTCGTACCAGTGGTTCCTGACCTTCCCCGAACGCATTGCGCAGGTCACGCCGGAGGACGTTCGGGCCATGGCCCAGCGTTACCTGACCCCCCGGCAGCGGGTGGTCGGCCTCTACTTCGGCAACGGAACCGCGACCCAAGGAGGCAACCCATGAGCGCGTTTTCCCTGCCCGGCCCTGAGGACATCCACCAGGCCCAACTGCCCAACGGCATCCGTGTCCTGGTCCGGTCCCATCCCCACAGCCCTTCGGTGGTGATTCGGGGCGCACTCTGGGCCGGTGCCCGGTGGGACCCGCTCCCCAAGATGGGCCTGGCGACCCTGACCGCGGCCATGCTCAAGCGGGGTACGGCCCGTTTTGACGCCTCGGCCTTTTACGAAGCCCTGGAATCCCGGGGCGCGCACCTGGGCTTTGAGGCCTATTTCCACACCGTGGGCTTTTCCGGCCATGGGCTGGCCGAAGACCTGCCTTTGCTTTTGACCTTGCTGGCCCAGGCCCTGACCGCGCCCACCTTCCCGGAGGACGAATTTCAACGGCTCCGCGCCCAGGTGCTCACCGGCCTGGACCTGCGTCGCCAAAGCCCCGACGACATGGCCGAACTCGCGTTCCACGCCCTGCTCTACCAGGGGCACCCCTATGCCCGGCCCGAAGAGGGCTTCCCCGAAACCGTACAGAACGTCACCCGGGAGGACCTGGTGGCCTTCCACCGCCGGCATTACGGCCCCCGGGGGATGCTTCTGGTCATCGTAGGCGGGGTGGAATCCCAGCAGGCCCTGGACGAAGCCGCGCGCGCCCTGGCCGGGTGGGAGAACCCGGAACAACCCGAGGCCCCGCCTCTGCCGCCGGTGCCGCGACCGCCAACGGCCCGCAAGCACTTCGTGCCCGTGGCCGAAAAGAGCCAGGTGGACCTGTACCTGGGCGTGGTTGGTCCGCGACGCAAGGACCCGGACTACCTGGCTGCGGCCCTGGGCAACAGCGTGCTGGGCCAGTTCGGGATGATGGGTCGGCTGGGTGAGGTGGTGCGGGAACAGGCGGGCCTGGCCTATTACGTGTATTCCCAGGTGGGGAACGGTCTGGGCCCGGGACCCTGGTTCGTCCATGCCGGGGTCGCGCCGGAAAACGTGCCCCGGGCCCTGGAACTCATCCAGGGGGAACTGCAACGGTTCTGGGAGCACGGGGTGACTGAGGAAGAACTGGAGGACGTCAAGGCCGGCGCGCTGGGCCGCCTGCCCCTTTCCCTGGAACACAACGCGGGGGTGGCCGCGGCCATCTTCCAGATGGTCTTCTACGACCTGGGTCTGGACTACCTGCAACGGTATGAAGGGCTCATCCGCGGCATCACCCAGGAGGCGGTGCTGGACGCGATACGCCGCTACTGGGACCTGAACGCCCTGACCATGGCCCTGGCCGGGCCGGCCTTCCCCGGCGCGGAGGAATGGCCGCAAGGGGAACCTTCGCCTACGTGGTTTCAATAAGCAGTCGGCGGTCGGCAGTCCGCAGTGCGCGGTCCGCTGACCGCCGACCGCTGACCGCAGACTGCCGTGTGTTGTCCGGCTAAACGTTGACAGGTTGGCCTGCCATCCGCCATGACATAAAATGAACCTGGGCCGGTGTAGCATACTGCAAACTCAGGTGCGGACGCTCATGATTGTACAGGGT
>JALXBY010000210.1 GCA_026991215.1 Anaerolineales bacterium | reverse complement strand
CATCCCGCACGAACGCGGCCCGGTAGCAGGGCAGGGGCGTGGGCGTTGGGGTATCCGGTGGCGCTGCGGTCACCGTGGGCGGTGCCGGGGTCGGGCTTGCCGGTGCCGGGGTGGGGGAAACAGGAGGAAGGACCACGACCCGCCCAGGGGCGCGCAGGGTAGCCACGGCCTGGGAACTGAGCAAACGCACCTGGGCCGCCTGAGAACGGGCATAGGCCGCTGGCACGCCCTGGGCCTCGGCCCACAGCCGGTAGGTGCCGGGCGGCAGCGTCTGCAGGGGCCACGCGGGGAGCCGGGCCTCGGTCACGCCGTTCCCCCGTGGCTGCAGGGCCATGGGCACCTGGCCCTGGATGCCAGCCGCCGGGCCTTCCCCCTGCCAGTACAGCACCACCGCGGTGGGCGTTTCCGGCCCCAGGTAACGGACCACCACCTTCAACGGCGCCTGCGGGGGCAGGGTGATGGTCTGCCCTGCCGGGGGCACGTCCAAAAACAGGCCCTGTTGCACGCCATAGCCGCGCACACATGCGGCCACCAGCACAAGGGGGAAAAGGAACCAGAGATTCCTGCCCACCGGAATGCCTCCTCGAAACGTGCTTGCCAGGGTCACATACCCGCACTTGGGGAAAACAAAAGGGCTGCCGCGCCCGCAGCACGGCAGCCAGAAGCCCCGCGTGCGAACGTGGCTATGGTTTGTTGAGTGTACCAGAAAACGAGAAGATGGTCTCTTAAAAAACTTGCGCAAACGGAAATTTTCCTAATCCGTTTACGCACGGAGACACAGAGAACACAGAGGAAATTTTGGCTTTTCCCGACAAATACCCTGTGTTCTCCGTGCCTCTGTGTGAGCATATGTCAGCGCATGAAAAACTCCTGTCTAATTCCCCCAAGGTCAGCCCGCGGTCACCGCGCTACGGCAGGGTACATCCGCGCAGGTCGAAAACCAACACGTCAGGGGTCTCCACCTGGAGGGGGCAGTAGTCCAGGAGCAGCCGGCGCAGGTCCTCCTGACGTTCCCACTCCCGGAAATCCATGACCACGAAGAGGTCGTACCCTTCGGTGCGGTCGCGAAAGGCCTGGGCGACCTCGGCCGGCGGGCGACCCCGAAGCCGGGCCAGGGCCTGTTCCGCGGTGGAGGGCCAGGGCTTCACCCAGCGTTCCCCATAATAGGCCAGGGAATACCCGTAATCGGGCACAAGGCCAATGGCCGGCACGTCCACGGGAAGCACCTGCGCGGCGCGGCGGAAGACCGCGGCTTCGTCGTCCCAGGTGTCGGCCACGTCGGTGTAGCCTTCGGCAAAGCCGTAGAGCACCCAGGCCCACGCGCCCACCAGCACCAGGCCCTGGTACCAACGTCCGCGCGAGGCCCACACGGGCCACAGGCGGCTCCAGACGAACCCCGTGCCCAGGCCCACCCAGGGAATCAGGGGAAGGTGATAGTAATTGTGGCTGGTGATTTGATACGGCACGGAAAGGCCGTAAAGCACGTACCCGGCCAGCCATGCGAGCAAAAAGGGCCACACCGAACCCGGCGCGGCCATGGCGCCCAAAAAGCCCACCACGAGCCATCCGACCCCCAAAATCTCACCAGCAAAGCGCATCCAACGGGGGTAGAACTTGGGGTCCAGCCACAGGCTTCTGAGTTCCCAGGTCCAGTGGCGGAAGTACTCGATGGCGCTGCCCCCGCGGAAGAGGAGGAGGAACACCACGAATGGCCCAAAGGCCGCGAGCAGGGTGGCCCAAAACGCCCTCCGCTTCCAAAAGGCCCGCCCCCAGCGCACCATGCCCTGCACAAGGAGCATGGGGACGACCATGTACACGGCAAAGGGCTTGACCATCATGGCCAGCGCGGCCACGAAGCCGGTTACCAGGTCGCGGCGGGTGAAGCCAGAGGCCTCCGCGGCCGTGCTTCCCCGCCAGGCGAGGTACCCGGTGGCCGTGATGAGCAGGGTCATCAAGGGGTCGGGCTGGAAGGCCCGGCCCGCTTTGACGGAAAAAGGCAGGGCCAGGACGTACGCGGCCGCGCCCCAGCCGGCCCAGGGCACGCCGGTGCTCCGGGCCACCCACAAGGCCACCAGGAGCGCGGTCGCGGTCCAAAACAGGGTGCTGTACAGGCGGGCCACCCAGAGCACCTCCCGGCCGGCCAGGAGGTAGGTCAGGGCAACCCCTGCTTCCAAAAGGGGCGGCTCATAGGCCCCGAAATGCTCGATGACTTGCTGCACCACCCGCATCCGCCATGCTTCCTGCGGGGGCTTCAGGCGGAAATAGAGGTAGCGGGCTATGAGCGCGCCCCGCATCTGGCGGGTGGGGTGGAAGGCCAGGGGCGGGTCCGTGAGGTCGAACAGGCGAACCCACAAACCCCCCGCGACCAGGGCCAGGAGCATGGCCCAAAAGAACACCGAGGGGCGTGGGGCGGAAGACGGAGCCGAAGGGGGCATGGGGCAGGCTCCTGCACGCGTGGAAGATGTGCCGTAAAGTATAATGAACCTACCCCTCCAGGAGGCAGGGTCATGCGCATCTGCACCGCACCAGCCGGCGAGGGACGGGTCGAGGTCAACCGCACCCTTCCCGACCTGTTGGACGAGGCCGTCACCCGGTACCCCAACCCCCGGGCCTTCAACCAGCGGGTCAATGGCCAGTGGGAGACCTGGTCTACCCAGATGTTCCAGGAGCGGGCCCGGCGGCTGGCCGCGGGCTGGATGGCCTTAGGCCTTCAGCCCGGCGACAAAGTGGCCATGTTCATGCACAGCAACGCGGACTTCTGCCTCGTGGATATGGGCACCCAACTGGCGGCCATGGTGGACGTGCCCATCTACCTCACCTATACCCCGGAGTTCATCGAATACACCATCCACCACTCGGAAAGCCAGGTGCTCGTCGTCGCGGATGAGGGCCTGCTGGAACGGTTGTGGCCCCTGCTCCCCCGTCTGCAGCACATCCGCCACCTGGTGTTGGTGCGGCCGTCGGCCCGGTGGGAAGCGCAGCGGGCCAATTTCCCGCCGTCCATCCAGGGATGGACCCTGGACGAACTCCTCCAACGGGGCCAGGCCCTGCTGGAAAAGGACCCGACCGCGGTGGACCGCCGACGTCAAAACATCCAACCCGAAGACCTGGCCACCATCCTTTATACATCGGGCACCACGGGCCGGCCCAAAGGGGTCATGCTCACCCACCGCAACCTGACCTTCAACGTGATTTCCGCGTTCAGCGTGTACTTCGACCACTTCGTCCCCCAGCAGGAGGTCATCCTCTCCTTCCTCCCCATGACCCATATCTTCGCCCGCATGATGCAATACGGCTTCATGTGGTTGGGCGCGGCCGTGTACTTCACCGAACCCAAACGGCTGGTGGAAGACGCCCAGGAGGTCCGGCCCACCGCGTTCATCGTGGTGCCCCGGCTGGTCGAACGCATCTACGAGCGCATCCAGGAACGGGCCCAGACCATGAAGGGCCTGCAAGGGTGGCTGCTCCGGCAGGCTGTGGCCGCGGCCCAGGCCTACGACTGGCTCAACCCGCCCAGGGGCCTGCAGGCCCTGCGCTTGCGGATTCTGGACGCGCTGGTCTACCGCCGCTGGCGGGCCCTTTTGGGCGGACGCCTCAAATGGGCCAATTCCGGCGGCGCGGCTTTACGGGCCGAACTGGTGCACTTCTTCGCCGCGGCCGGCATCTACTTCCTGGAAGGCTACGGCCTGACCGAAACCAGCCCGGTCATCACCGTGAACCGGCTGGAGCGGCCCCGGCCTGGCACCGCGGGCCAGCCCATCCCTGGGGTCGAGGTGCGCATCGCGGAAGATGGGGAAATCCTGACCCGCGGGCCCCACGTCATGAAGGGGTACTACAAGAACCCCGAAGCCACCCGCGAGGTCATAGACGAAGAAGGCTGGTTCCACACCGGGGACATCGGCGAACTGGACGAGGATTGCTATCTGCGCATCACCGACCGCAAGAAGCACCTGTTCAAACTCTCCACAGGCAAGTACATTGCGCCTCAGGCCATGGAGGACGCGCTGCGGGAGTCCATCCTGGTGGACCAGGCCCTGGTGGTGGGCGAGGGCCGCAAGTTCGCCGCGGCCCTGCTCTTCCTGAGCCTGGAGGGGCTGCGCAGCGCGGGGCTGTGCCAGGAGCCATGCAGCCCGGAAACCTTCCTCCATGATGCCCGGCTACACGACGAGATAACCCGCCTGGTGCGCACCCTCAACCAACGCTACCCCCGCTGGATGCGCATCCGCCGGGTGGCCCTGCTCCCCGAAACCCTGACCATGGAAGATGGCATGCTCACCCCCACCCTCAAGGTCCGCCGACGCCACGTGCTGGCCCGGTACCAGGCAGTCGTCGAGGCCCTGTACCAGACCCCACCGGGCCAGGGGCCTTGGGTGATTCTGGATGTCGAGCATTGAAATATCGCCACGCGCCTTCCCAGCAAATTTTCGAAAGGAGGTCAGGACCATGCCTGTGGAACTCCGTCTGCCCCGTTTAGGCGAAGGCGTCATTGAGGCCACCGTTTCCCGCTGGCTCAAGCAGGAGGGCGAGCCGGTGGAGGAAGGCGAACCGGTGGTGGAGGTCAGCACGGACAAAGTGGACACCGAAATCCCGGCCCCCGCGGACGGCGTGCTGCTCCAAATTTTGGTGCCCGAAGGCCAGACCGTGCCTGTCAACACCGTGCTGGCCCTCATCGGCGTGGAAGAAGAGGCCCCGGCCCGGGAAGACGGCCGACGTCCCCGCCAGGGCCATCCGGGGTTTCTTCGCGCTCAAGAAGGGAGACCTGGTGGTCCACGCGGTTCACGGGATCTCCCGCTTTCTCGGCATAGAGGCCATCGAGAAGGGCGGCGCCAAGGAGGACCACCTGGAGCTGGAATTCCGCGACGGCGTGCGCCTCTACGTTCCGGTCTCCCGGATCGACCTGGTCCAGAAATACGTGGGCTCCGGGCAGGCCGCCCCCAGGCTGGACAGGCTGGGGGGGAAGGGGTTCTCCCGGCGGAAGGAAACCGTCCGGAAGGCCCTCCTGGACATGGCGGCCGAGCTCCTGGAAATCCAGGCCGTTCGAAGCCGGTCCAAGGGAATCGCCTTTCCCCCGGACGACGAGATGCAGCGCTCCTTCGAAAACGCCTTTCCCTACAAGGAGACACGGGACCAGTTGAAGGCCATGGAGGAGATCAAGGGGGACATGCTCGCCCCAAGGCCCATGGACCGGCTGATCTGCGGGGACGTGGGTTTCGGGAAGACGGAATTGGCCATGAGGGCGGCCTTCAAGGCGGTCATGGGAGGGGCCCAGGTGGCCATCCTGGTTCCCACGACGGTCCTGGCCCAGCAGCACTTCGAGACCTTCCGCTCCCGCATGGCCGACTGGCCCGTCC
>JALXBY010000209.1 GCA_026991215.1 Anaerolineales bacterium | reverse complement strand
CGTCGTCCAGGTTCGCTTCTGTGCCTTCAATGCGGGAAGAAAGCACCGCCTCCCGCCGCAGAAGCGGCTGCACCAGGAGCCAGGGATTGGAAAGCGCGCGGCCCAGACCGGCCAGTTCTCCCACCGCGCGGTCGGCTTCGGACAACCAGCGGATGAGCCTTGGAGTATAGGCCATGCGCGGGGGGAGCGGGTCGGGCACGAAAGCCCAGTACGCGGCTTTTCCCTCCCCCACCCGCACGACCCGTCCCGGTGCCTGGTGCGTGAAGTCCTCTGGGCGCATTTCTACCATCCAAAGAGCCATCTCGGCTTCATGTCCCATCTCCCCCCATGGCCTGAAGGGCCGCTTGCACGCTCAACTCCGGCCTGGGGAAGAGCCATTCCACTTTGACCCGAAAGCCGGGGAGGACCCGCGAAACCACCCAGCCCCGCGTCACCCGGTGGGCCGTGTAGTGTGCACCCTGTCCCGGCAGGTGCTGAATCACCGCCTTTTTCTGCATGTCCACCACCCAGTATTCGGGTACGCCAGCCTGGGCATAGTCCAGGGGCTTTTCCACCAGGTCCACCGTGCGGGTAGAGGGGCTGGTGACCTCGATGACGAAGCGGGGAACTACGGGCAGGGGGACCTGGTCCAGCACATCTTCGGCCTCCGGGGGAAGCACGAACACGTCCGGCTCCCGGACCACATCGGGCAGAATCTGCACCGCGGCCGGGCCGGTATACACACGCATTCCCGGTTGGTTATGTTGCAGCCAGGCCCGAAGCAAAGCGGCCAGGAAGAGCACGACATCCTGATGCACAGCGGCCACTGGCGAGGCCATGAGCACCTCCCCGCGGACGAACTCCACGAACGCGTTTTCCGGGGCCAGGCGCAGGTAGTCCTCCAGGGTCCACCCCTGCAGGCGGAGCAGATAAGGGCCGGTGTAGGGCCGGTTTTGGCGGTCTAAAAGGCGTACGGGCATTTCCGGCAAAGGTCTGGCCGTCATTCCCTTCATCTCCCGCTCTCATCAGCGGTTGAAAGGGCTTCCTGACTACCACACGACCGGCACATTATAGGCCTTGATTTGGGCATCAGCGGTAATCAACGTCAAACGTTCTTCCAGCGTTTGGGCAATCAACATGCGGTCGAAGGGGTCACGATGCAAAGGCGGCAGGGTATGCTCCCGAAATACATGGTGCAGCAACACGGGCAGGACGTGAAAGTTGTTGACCTGTAATTGCTCCTGCAGAAAACGGTCCAGAGGTTTGGTTGTGAATTTAATTCGCCCAAGCCGCGCTTTGATGGCGATTTCCCAGGCCGAGACCACGCTGAAAAAGACCGTCGTTTGCGGGTCGGAAATGATCTCGCGCGCCCTCGGGGAAAGCCGCGGGTCGTCCAAAATCCACCACAAAAAGGCGTGGGTATCCAGGAGATACCTCATTCCGTTCCCCCCTCAAAGGCCTGGAGGACGGCTTCGGGAAGGGGGGCGTCGAACTCCGACGCGACCCAGATTTGGCCGCGGGCGCTGCCCGGTTTTCGAGGCCGGGCCGGTGCTTCCACAGGGACCAGGCGGGCCACCGGCTTGCCAGCCTTCGCGATGATGATTTCTTCCCCGGCCATGACCCGCGCCAACAATTTGGAAAAGTGCGTCTTCGCCTCGTGCACGTTGACAACCGTCTCCATGCGTCTCCTCCTAATGCAACGCCTTTATCGCGCTTCCCGGCTCACTATAGACTAAGTCCTTGACTAAGTCAATGTAAAGCAAATGGGGCACGAAGCGCCCATGGCCCGCGTCCTGGCTTCATGCCGCATCTCCCCGCATGGCCTGAAGGGCTGCTTGCACACTCAACTCTGGCCTGGGGAAGAGCCATTCCACTTTGACCCGAAAGCCGGGGAGGACCCGCGAAACCACCCAGCCCCGCGCCAGCCGGTGGGCCGTGTAGTGTGCACCCTGTCCCGGCAGGTGCTGAATCACCGCCTTTTCCTGCATGTCCACCACCCAGTATTCGGGCACGCCAGCCTGGGCATAGTCCAGGGGCTTTTCCACCAGGTCCACCGTGCGGGTGGAGGGGCTGGTGACCTCGATGACGAAGCGGGGAACCACGGGCAGGGGCACCTGGTCCAGCACATCTTCGGCCTCTGGGGGAAGCACGAACACGTCCGGCTCCCGCACCACATCGGGCAGAATCTGTACCGCGGCCGGGCCGGTGAGCACGAAGAACGTTTCCCCACGAGCCAGCAGGAATTCATCCAGCAACTTGGCGAGGAAATGCACCACCAGTTGATGCATGGCCGTCACCGGCGAAGCCATGAGCACCTCCCCGCGGACGAACTCCACGAACGCGTTTTCCGGGGCCAGGCGCAGGTAGTCTTCCAGGGTCCAACCCTGCAGGCGCACCAGGTATGGCCCCCGGTAGGGGCGTTTGCGGCGGTCCAGAATCTGTACCGGGGGTTCGGGGAGATATGCCAGGCTCATATCCCGCTCCTTTCACGCCGGACGGATGAACATCCCGCAATGCTGTCCTGGGGAACGCCATGCTTTTCAGCATATTGTAGCGTAAAGCCCGGCGCGTGCAGGCCAGGGACGGCCATGACCTTCCAGCGCGCAAACCGGTGCGCTGCCACGACCACATCCCCAACGGCCAATCTTCAACGACCGTTGGGGCGAAGCGCCAGCGAGGATGTGCTCAAGGGGGCTTTCGGGGAGGGACCGACGGGCGTTTACACCACCCGCCACCGCAGGGAGCCGCCTTCCAGGGCGTTCCAGACCTCGGCTGCGATGTCCAGCGCGACGCGGCGCTGGGCCTCCTGGGTCTGGGCCGCGATGTGGGGCGTGGCCACCACCCGCGGATGGGTGACCAGCCGTGTGGCACCGGGCGGTTCGTGTTCGAACACGTCCAGACCGGCCGCGTACACCCGCCCTTCCTCCAGGGCTTCCAGCAGGGCTTCTTCTTCGATGACGCCCCCCCGGGCCGTGCATATCAAAATCGAACCGGGCTTCATCCAGGCCAGGGTCTCCCGGTTCAGGAGATGCCGGGTTTCTTCGGTCAGGGGGACGTGGATGCTGACCACATCGGCCCGGTTGAGCAGGGCTTCCAGCGTGGGTACCGGCTCCGCGCCCCGTTCCGCGATGACCCCGGCCGGCAGGTAGGGGTCATAGGCCAGGACGTACATGCCCAGGCCCCGGGCCCGCCGAGCCACCGCCGCACCAATGCGGCCGATGCCAATCAACCCCAGCACCCGGCCCTGCAACTCCAGGCCCAGGAAGCGTTTTTTCTCCCAGCGCCCCTGCTTCATGGAAGCATCGGCCTGGGGGATGTGGCGGGCCGCGGCGAACATCAGGGCAATGGTGTGTTCGGCCACGGCCTCGGTGGTGGCCTGAGGCGCGTTGACCACGATGACGCCCCGCTCCCGGGCCGCGTCCAGGTCGATGTTGTCTACCCCCACGCCGGCCCGGCCCACCACCTTGAGCCGGGTTGCTTGCTGCAGCATCTCCCGGGTCACCTTGGTGCGGCTGCGCACGAT
The DNA here is from genome assembly GCA_026991215.1 of Anaerolineales bacterium. Lineage (GTDB taxonomy): Bacteria > Chloroflexota > Anaerolineae > Anaerolineales > DRMV01 > S139-71. The sequence goes on along the minus strand of JALXBY010000209.1, from coordinate 1,889 downwards.
GAGGGCGTCCAGGTGGGGCAGCGCGTCCAGCGCGGCGTCGCCTTCGATGAGTTGCGCGCCCCGGGTGCGAAGCCATTCCAGGCCCGCGTCGTGCAACGGGTCGGCAATACCAATGACGTAGGCCATGGGGCAACTCCTATGAGGTTTGGGTCCCCTGCTGTTCTTCCTGGGCGATTTGCGCCTCCAACTGCCGCAGCAACTGCCGGTACTGAGGCGCGGTGGGCGGGTTCAGCCGCAGGATGGCCCGGATGGCCTTGAGCGCGGCCTTCAGGTTCCCGGCTTCCAGAAAGGCCTCGCCGGCTGCATCCAGTGCCTGGACCGCGGCCTCCGTTTCCCCCAGGGCGGCCAGGGTTACCCCCAACTGGTAGCGCAACACGGGTTGTTGGGGGTGCTTTTCCACCAGGGCTTCCAGGACCTGGCGGACCCGCTGCAGGCCCTCCTGGGTGCGGCTGTGCTGGCGCATCCAGGTACGCAGCGCGGCCAGGGCTTCCCGGCTTCGTCCCTGGCGGAAGAGCAGGTCCATCCAGCGGACGAAGTTTTCCACCTGGTCCGGCGCCAGTTGCACGATTTCCCGGTACAGCCGGGCCGCCTGGTCCCAGTCCAGGCGCGCTTCGGCCAGGGCAGCCCGGGCCCGCAGCAAGGGCAGCATCTGGGCCGGCGTCAACCCGGCGTTCCTGGCCCAGGATTCGGCTTCCTGCAGGGTCTGCTCCGCAGCCTCCAGGTTGGCCAGTTGTTGGTACACCGTGGCCAGTTTGCGGTACGTATCCAGCATCTCTTCCACCTTGCCCTGGTTGCGGTAGAGTTCGATGAGATGGCGGTAAATGCCGGGGTACAGGGGGTGGATTTCCCGGGCCCGTTCCAGCACCTGGGCGGCCCGGGCGGGCTGCCCCCGGTGCAGGTAGACCCGGGCCAGGGTCAGGTACTTCTCCACCGCGACATCCAGGTGGCCTTGCTGCCAGAGCAGGTCCCCGATGAGCCGGTGCAGGGGCAGGAAGTAGGGGTTGAGGAACAGGGCCAAATGCGCGGCCTCCAGCGCGGCATCCAGGGCGCCCTGCCGCATCAGGGCCTGGACCTCTTGCAAGGCTTCCAGACTCTTGGGCGTTTCGGCTTCCAGGAGCATTTCGGCCAGGGAGCCGCGTTCCCCTTCCAGGTGGCCGCCCCGGGATTGGGCCAAAAGCCCGCGGACCTTTTCCCGCCACGCGGGGGTGTTGAGCAGGTTCTGCACGTTCTTGTAGAACCGTTCCCACGCGGCCTTGTCCCGCTTCAACCAGGCTTCCCGCAGGGATTCGTAATACGCATCCAGGGCTTCCACGTCCTGGCCCCGTTCGGCCATTTGCACGTCCACCTGGTGCAGGGCCTCCAGGCTTTCCAGGAAGGCTTCCTTGATTTTGCCCTGCTTGTAGAACTGTTCGGCCAGCAGCAGGTGCGCGGCCAGAGAGAAGTCCTCGTCTGTGGCCGCCTGTTGCAGGTAGGAAATCGCCTTTTTGTGTTCCCCCAGTTTGGCGTACAGCCAGCCCAGGTCGTAGAGCACGGCCGGGTGTCGCACCCCGGCATGGACCAGGCGCTCCAATTCGGCCACCGCGCCTTCCCAGTCCTCCCGGGTTTGCGCGTCCACGGCCTGGGAAATGAGCAAAATCAGCACGTCCCGGTTGGTCAACTCCAACAGGGAACCCCGCAGGGATTCGCTCAAGCGGGTGAGCCGGCGGGTCAGGGAGGGGCGTTCGGCCTCCGCGGATTCGGCCTGGACGAACACAAGTTCGGCCAGGGCGGTCAGGGCCTTTTGGGCGGCCTCGTCCACGGGGGAAAGGGCTTCGGCCTGGGCCCCGGGTTCGCCGGCTTCCTCCGGGGTTTCGCCGGGGGCCGGGCGCGAAGGCGTGGGCGGTTTGGGC
>JALXBY010000208.1 GCA_026991215.1 Anaerolineales bacterium | reverse complement strand
CTGTTCCCCGGTTTCGGGGTTGATGACCTGGCTCCAGTCGAAGGGCAGGTCGGGGATGGGCTGCATCTGAATCTGGACCTTCTGCGGCACCACGTTGCCGTCGCCGTCCAGCAGGTCTACGTAGCGTGGCTCGTCGTACCCCTGCAGGAAGATGCCGCCCTGAATGCCGTAGCCCAGGGCCTTTTCGCTGTCATGGCAGGATTCACAGCGTCGGGCCTTCAGACCCACGGTGTGGGGCTGGGCCGGGGCCATGTCGATGCCCCGCTGGCCTTCCGCACCCGCGCCTTCGGTGTTGGGCGGGGTCCGGCCAATCTTGTTGTGCACCAAGGTGGTGCCGTCCGGCCCGATGACCGTGTACACCACCTGGCAACCGGGGATGATGGGCGTCACCCGGCCTTCACCATTGATGCCCAGGATGGGGTCCTCCCAGCGCAGGTAGGCCCGGCCTTCGGAGGCTTTGCCCGGTTGCTTCTCCGGGTTCTTGCTGAAGTCCAGGTGCTTGCCCCGGCCCTGGGTATCGATGTACTTCTGAGCCGTGGCCAGCCAGTCGGTGGACGTCTTGCCTTCGCGGTAGTCCACGACCACGTGGCAGCCGTAACACTGTGGTGCCCAGGAAGCATGGCAGGCGTAGCACTCCATCTTCTCCATGTGGGCCTTGACCTTGTCCATGGCCACTTCGCTGTCCTTGGAGACCCACGAGCCTTCTTCCTTAATCTTCTTGAGCAAGGGCACCTCGAATTCCTTGCCCGTGGCCGAATACAGGATGACCTTGTCGCCATCCTTGACCACGTTGCCAAAGGGGTTGCCGCGGGCGGTGAGCAGGTAGCCGTCCTTCATGTCATAGACGGTGCCGTAGGTCATCCAGCGAGGCAGATTCTTGGTCCACAGCCCGCGCGGTTCGTCGAACTTGAGGCCCGCGGCCTTGCCCAGTTCTTCCTCCTGGAATCCCAGGGGCAGTTCCCACGGGTACTTGTCGGGCGTGCCGTGGCAGTCCGCGCATTCGATTTCCACCTGGGCCAGGGTGGTACCGAAGATGTTGCCGTCGCCGTGCATGTCGATGCTGGTGTGGCAGTCCTGGCACAGCATGCCGCCGCCGGGCTTGCCGTCCTTGCCCGAATGGTGCACGTCATCCTGGATGAAGAGGTAGACCTTGGTGTGCAGTTTGGGCTGCTTGCCGCCCTGGGGGTCGAAGGGCGTGCCGTAGGGGAATTCCATCAGGCCTTCGTAACTCACGCCAATGCGCTTGCCCCGGTTGTGGCAGGAGTTGCAGGTCTCCACCGGGATGCCGGTGTATACCTTGTCACCCACCTTGACCGGGGATTCCCGCGTGGCCTGGATGGTATGCACCAGGATGTGGCCAGGCTCGTCCTTGGGGATGGTGGGGTCGTTGCCCTCGTAATAGCCTTCGTTGCTGTAGGGCATGTGGCAGGCGGAACAACCCGTGCCGCGCCAGTCACCCCGCTTGGCCCGCGGGGGCACGCCTACGTGACAGCGCTGGCAGTCGCTGCGCAGGTAGGTGAAGGCGGCCCATTCGGGGTTTTCGACGATTTCCTCCACACTGGGCAACGGCAGGGCCTTGAGTTCCTGGGGGAACTGGTCGGGGAAGGCCTGAACCAGGGCTTCCATGTACTTCTTGTACATTTCGGTGCCGAAGATAGGCGTGGGGCCGTCTTCGTCTTTGACGTCATAGTTGCCGTAGATAACCTTATGGATGCGTTCGGGGTCCAGACCGTACTTACCGCCGAACGCGCCAAAGGCCCACAACGTGCCGTGGATTTTGCCTGCTTCGGTGTTCATCAGGCTCTTGCGCAGGCTTTCGGCATACCCCGGATGGCACTTGCCGCAGGTGCGGTCGGCAATCCAGATGTTGCCGGGGTCGGGGTAGAACTCCCCGCTGTGGGCCTGTTGCACGGCTTCCTCGTCATCGGGCGTGCCGGTGACCGTGGGGTCACCGCCGTGGCACGCGGTACATTCCCCCATGGCTTTGAGTTGGCGCATCATGTCGCTGTCTTGGGGGCGGATGTCTTCGATGCCTTCGTGACAGGAAAGACAGCCTTCCCGCCCCAACTGGGTCTGCGGCGTCTGACCGTCGCCGGCCCAGGCCCGTTGGGAGACCAACAGGCTGACCGCCAGCAGACCCACCACACCAATAAACACAGCGGCCCAACGACGCATACCCTTCCCCTCCATATGGGTTTCCCCGCCTCCGGCGAAGCGGGATTTGAATTCTACAACATTCAACCTTATTCCGCCGAACGCGTTGCACCGGGGTGCCATTTGTCATTTTTCGCATAAAACTTGAGGCAAAACCCTGTGAAAACTCCAGGGCTTGAACATACGGATTCGCCAAGGCCCCTTTGGGTTTCTATAGAGGAAAACCGGGTTTTGGCAACTTTGGTGGTTAAGCGAAGAAATCGATGGCGTGGGCCGCCGTGCGCGCGGCGGTTGCAGGGGAGCCGAAGGAACGTAGACAAAAATCTGCCGCAATCCTGCCAATGAGGGGTAGAATAACCAGAAACCAAATTTTAGGAGCACATCCATGGCCACCAAACGCCAATCCCCCTTAGGGAAGTGCTTCCTATGCGGGAAGGTGTATGCCAGGGCGGGTATGGCCCGGCATCTGCGCAAGCACTTGAAGGAGCGCCAGGGCGATACCCCCCTGGTCTGGCTCCGGGTGACCGACGCCACACCCTGGGCCGTGCTCCCCTCCCAGGCCTTCTGGCTCGACCTGGAAATGCCCCTCGACCTGCCCCTGCTGGACCTGGACGATTTCCTGCGCGCGATCTGGGTGGAGTGCTGTGGCCATCTCAGCCATTTTGTGGTCACCTACCAGGACACGACCGTCTACTTCGAGGTACACCTTGAAGGACCGATACCGACCAGGGAAGAGATCGAGGAAGAGATCCGCTTGGACGGAGACCCCATCCCGGACACGTCCGCGCCCTTGTGGGTGCGTTATGCCCAGGCTTTCTCCGGCCCCTGGGGCGTGGAACTGCCTGCAAGCCTGTTCACCGTGGGCGACCTGGTGCAGGTAATCGACAAGTTCGTTTACGAGTACGACTTCGGCACCACCACCCGGTTGAACCTCCAGGTTCGGGACCGCTACACCGGCCCCCGCCCTGAAGGGAACATGGCCATCCGTGTGCTCAGCCGTAACTTCAAGCCCCGCATCCCTTGCGATGTGTGCGGCAAACCTGCGGACGTCCTGGCCGTGGACGAAGAGGGGTACTACCACACATTATGCAAGCAACATGCCGACGAGGCCTACGACAAAGGCGATGTGGAATATTATCTCCCATTGGTCAATTCCCCGCGTGCAGGGCTGTGCGGCTACGATGGTCCTTACCTGCCCGAATTGAAATTCGAAGTGTTCCCTCCAGAACCCTCCTGACCCTTTTGATGCACGGGTACAGGCGCAGGTCATCCCTGGCACGGTGCCCGACGTTCCCCAAATGGGAGGCGCATCCCCATGATTTCCCTGACCGAAACCGACATACGGCAGCGCGCAAGCGCGCAGGTTTGGGCGCGTGGGCTGCAATATTTCATGCAAGGCCATGTGATACGGGCCCTGTGGCGGGGCCATGTGTACACAGCCTGGGTCCAGGGCAGCGAGCCCGAACCCTACCGGGTCACCGTCACTTTCTCGCCGAAGGGCACCATCGTTTCGGCCCACTGCACATGTCCGTACGACTGGGGTGGCGATTGCAAGCACATCGTGGCCGCGTTGCTGTACCTGCTTCACCACCAGGAAGAGATTGAGCGACGTCCACCCCTCCAGGCCCTTCTGGACGGCCTGACCCGCGAACAACTGGTGCAGATCCTTCTGGAACTGGCCCGATACTACCCTGAAGAGGTGGCCGAGGTGGTGGAAGAGGCGGCCCAGGCCGCTTCACCGCCGCCTTCCCCCGAAGGCGAACAGGAAGACGTTACCGCCGCTGATCTCACCCGCCTGCAAAGCCGCATCAAACGCGAACTGCGCGCCGCGGCCCAGAACTTCTACGCTGCGTATCACGAAGGCTGGGACTTCGAGGAAGAGGTAAGCGAAGTCCTCCGCCCCGCGTTGGATTGGGTGGAAGAACTTCTGGATGAGGACCGCCCCCGGGAAGCCCTCACCGTTCTGGAAGCCGCCACCCAGGCCTGGAAGGACGGGTGCAACGAACTGGGCTACGCCTTACGGGATGCCATGGAGGGTTTCGTGGCCGATGAATCCAACATGGAGCGCCTGGGCGAACTCTGGGCAACGGCCCTCCTTATGGCCGACCTTTCCCCAGAAGAACGCCGGGCCTGGGCCAAAAAACTCAAAGCCTGGTCCAAAACCATGCCGGGCGGCGAGGCCCTGGAGATTGCCGTAGCCGCGGCCGAGCAGGGGTGGGACTACCCGCCCCTGGTGGCGGCCATGCAGGGCCACATCACCGGGCAGGGCGCCTGGGAAGGGGAAGTCCCCTACTTCGCCGACAACCTGACCCGCATTCGTCTGGAGATTCTGGAACGCCAGGGGCGGGTGCAGGAATACCTCAACCTGGCCCAGGCCGAGGGGCAGTATCACCTCTACGTCCGGAAGCTGGTGCAACTCGGCCAGCACGAACAGGCCTTTCAGGAAGCCTTCGAATTGTTGACCGATCCGGGGGAAATCCTGGACGTGGCCAAGACCTTTTGGGAACACGGCCAGGCTACATTTGCCCTCGCGTTAGGTGAGCACGGTTTACAGATGAAACCATCGTGGCCTGATGATGACGTCTATTTGGCCCAGTGGCTGCGCGACCGCGCCGAGGAAGCCGGCCGCCTCAACCTGGCCCGTAAGGCCGCCTGGAAGGCCCTGAAGCTTTCGGTTACGCCGGAGAATTACCGTCGTCTGGCCCGCCTCTATGGTGATGCATGGTCCCAACATCGGGAAAAGGCACTGGACATCGTGGAACAGGAGGGCGATGCCATCGCGGTGGACATCCTGCTGCGCGAGGGCGAATACCGCCGGGCCATGCGTGTGGTCGAACGGAAGCACTGGTGGGATAGCACGGCCCTGTTGCGGGTCATCAACGCGGTGAAGGAAAAGGAACCGGAATGGGCCTTTGCCCAATGCCGACGGCAGGCCGAAGAAATCATAGACGCCGGCCGTTCGTCCGAGTACGACGTGGCCGTGGAATGGCTGCGGCTGGGCCGGGACATCCTGGCCGCCGCGGGCAGGAAAGCCCAGTGGGATACCTACCTGGCCCACCTGTTGGAGAAACACTGGCGCAAATACAAACTCCGCCCCATGCTGGAAGAACTGGCCTTGCCGGAGGACGGTAGTGACCCCACAGGGTAGTGCTTGTGGCATAATGATGGAACAAAGTGCGGAAGAGGAGGCGGCACATGCCAGGGAAACGAGCGAAGGACCATCCACCCTGTCCACGCTGCGGTTCGAAGGAT
>JALXBY010000207.1 GCA_026991215.1 Anaerolineales bacterium | reverse complement strand
GTTCAGGGCTTCCACCGCCCGGAACGTGGCCGAATACGTGGCCTACAACCCGGCCATCATCCGGGGCCTGGAATACTACACCGGAACCGTCTTCGAAGCCCGGGACCGGGAAGGCCGCTTCCGGGCCATCCTGGGCGGGGGCCGGTACGACAACCTGGTGGCCGACGTGGGCGGCGAACCCATCCCCGGCGTGGGCTTTGCCATGGGGGACATGGTGATTTCCCTGGTGCTGGAGCACTACGGCAAGCGGCCCAGGTTGGACGTGGTCCCGGCCCAGGTGCTGGTCACGGTCTTCGACGAGGACCACCTGCTGCCGGCCTATCGCTTTGCCCAGACGTTGCGGGAAGCCGGGCTGAACGTGCTGACCTACCCCAAACCGGCCCGGCTCTCGAAGCAGTTCCGCTATGCCAACCGCCTGGGGGTCAGGGTCACCGTGGTCCTTGGCCCGGATGAAATGGCCCAGGATGCGGTCACCCTGAAGCACATGGAAACCGGGGAACAGGTCACGGTACCCCGCGACCAGGCCCTATCCCAAATCCAAACCTGGCTCACCTCCTAACCAACAACCATCGACGAACGACCACCGACCATCGACCAACGACCATCGACCAACGACGAACGACCATCTATACCCCCATCAACACCGCGAAACGCCCGGTCCGGCCCTTTTCCGCGCGGTGGGAAAACCAGAGGTCGGTCCGGCAGGCCGTGCACAGGCCCGAGACCCGCACTTCCCCCACGCCCATGCGTTTCAACTGCCAGGCGTTGGCTGCCCACAGGTCCAGGTAGGCCCGGTCGCCCTGGCCGGGGCGGAACCAGGCTCTGGCGGCTTCCCCAAAGGCTGCTTCAAAGGCCCGGACCACCTCAGGACCCACTTCGTAGTGATCCGGGCCAATGGCCGGCCCCAATACGGCCAGCATCTCCCGGGGCCGGGCGTCGTAGGCCTGGACCAGAGCCTCCACCAGGGCCATGGCCACGCCCTGGGCCGTACCCCGCCAACCCGCGTGGCCCAGCGCGATGGCCCGGGGACGGCGCGCGTAAATCATCACCGGCATGCAGTCGGCAAACCGCATGAGCAGGGTGACCTCGGGCCGGTGGGTGATGATGCCATCGGCCTGCAGGGGGAGCATCCGCGGGGTGCGGGGGGCCAGGGCTTGCACAACTCGCCGGCCATGGACCAGCCAGGTATCGTAACGGCTGCGCAGGGGCCGACCAAACGCGGCGAAGGCCCGGTGCAGGTTCTCGCGAACCCGTTCGGGCCGGTCCCCCACCGCGATGCTCGTGTTCAACGAAGCCCAGGGTTCAGGGCTGACCCCGCCCTGCCGGGTGAACACCGCATGGTGCACCCCGGCTTCTTCCAGGGCAGGATCGAACCACCAGAGCAGACCGTCTTTGCGGGCGAAAGGCATGGCTCGGGAAGCGTGGTGAGTGGTGAGTGGTCAGTGGTCAGTGGGTGGTGGCCTTTTGGCGGGCCTCCAGGATGTGCTGCTTGCGGCGGAACAGGGCCTCGGTTTCTTCCATGCTTTCGGCAATCAAGGGGACCATGAACCAGGCCGTGGTCCAGCCGAAGATGAAGCCCGTCAGGGTGCGCAGCAGGGGCGTGCTTTCCCGGTAGGGTAGATAGGCGGCTCCCCACCAGGGGATTTGGCTCAACAACTGGGAGAACCCATCCAGTCCAATGGGCACCCAGCCCAGCAGCCACAAGTACCAGGGCAGGTGGGGGATGCGCCGCCCGCGCTTGTAGGCAATCAGGAAAATCAGGGTGAACAGCCAGTAGGCCGTCCAGATGGCCACATCCCGCTGGCAAAAGGCCACCTTGTACCCCACCCGCTCGTTGCCCACGAAGGCCCGGGCCGCCATCAGGGAATCGAAATCGTCGCCTTCGGAAAGGCCGGTGACCTCCTGGAAGGTCTTGAGGCCTGGGACGCCCGCCGCGGCCCGGGGGTAAGCTGGCTGTTCCCCAAACAGGAACCAGGAGCGGAAGGCCAGTTGGTGGCAGACGAAACTATAGACCCGGTAGATGGCCCGGGCCGGACCGTACCACCCCATCTTCATGAACACCGGGGCCAGCCAGGGCAGGGTGATGTACAGGGTCAGGAAGCCCAGGAACAGCCACAGGAAGTTGCGGGCCACCCAATAGGAGAGGCGTTCGCCCCAGAAAAGCCCGCCCTGCCGCGATGGTTTCCCCCGGCTTCGTGCCTGGCGGCCATCCAGCGCGGCGGCCAGGGTGACCTGCAAGGTTTCCCGCGAAAAGGGCGGGCGCAAAAGGTAAGGGCCGACTTCCAGCAGGGGCGTTTGGCCCCCATACTGCCGCTCCAGGGCCGGCGCGGTGGTGATGTCGATGGCCACCAGGCGGTGGGGGTAGGTCCGGCCCAGTTCCTGCAACCAGGCCTGGATGCGGGGCCAGTCCGGGTCTTGGGGGTGGTAGAAGGCGATGACTTCCAGGGTCATTGGCCCAGTCCTATCTGGCGGAGGTAATCGTCGAGCATGGTCTCGGTCAGCACGCCCAGGCGGACACCCCGGATAACGCCATTGCTATCGATGAAGAAGGTGGTGGGCAGGGCGTTGATGAAATACTTGCGCCCCACGATGCCTTTCGGGTCCAGCAGGATGAGCAAACCCTGGAAGTCGAAGGAGGCGGCAAAGGACTCGACCTGCTCCTTGGTCTCCTCGAAGTTCACGGCCAGGAACACGGCCCGTCCTTTGAGTTCCTGGGCCCGCTGGTCGAGGAGGGGCATTTCGGCCTTACACGGCGGGCACCAGGTGGCCCAGAAGTTGAGCACCACGGGCTGACCCCGGAAGTCCGAAAGCCGGTAGGTCTTCCCCTCCAGGGAAAGCAGGGCGAAGTCCGGCGCGGGTTTGCCCTTTTGGGCAAAGGTGGCCGCGCCTTCTTCACCATATTCTTTGCGGATCTGGGCTTGCGGGTTGCCATAGCAAGAGGAAACGAACATGGCCAAACCCACCATAACCATTGCAAGGCCCAACGCCAACCCAATCGGGCCCCATGGGCTTCCATGCGTCGAGCGGTGTTTCCGGGTCATCGCAAAATCCTCCAGAGGTCGCTCCAGGTTTGCACGGTGCTCAACCGGGCCAGCCGACCGCTGACCAGGAGCACCCCCATGAAGACGAGAATCGCGCCCATGCTCCGCTCGGCCCAGTGGCTGACCTTGCGGTACTTCTGAATCAGGGCCAGCACCCAGTCCAGGCTCCAGGCCGCGGCCAGGAAGGGGATGGCCAGGCCCAGGGAGTACACCGCGAGCAGCACCATGCCCCAGCTCAGTGCGCCCTGTTGCAGGGTCAGGGTGAGGATAGCCCCCAGGACCGGGCCAACACAAGGCGACCAGCCGGCTGAGAAGAACACGCCCATCAGGAAAGACGCCCAGTAGCCCCGGCCCTGGACTTCGCTGGCATCGCCGGGCTTCCACTCGTAATTCAGGAAGGGGATGCGCAGGATACCCGCCATGTGCAGGCCAAAGAGGATGACCAAAAGGCCGCCAATGCGGGCCAGGTAGAAGCGGAAGTCATAGAACATCGCGCCCAGGGCCGAAGCCGAGGCGCCCAGGGTCAGGAACACCAGGGAGAACCCCAGGATGAAGGCCAGGCCGTGCCGCACCGCCTTCCCCCGCAGGGACGCGGCGGCCCCGGCCTCCTCGTTTTCCCCCAACCCCTGGGCACTCAGGTAACTGATATAGGCGGGGACCAGGGGGAGCACGCAGGGAGAAAGAAAGGACGCCACCCCGCCCACGAACGCCGTCAGCAACTGCACCAGGTTGGCCAACATGGCTGTGCCTCCAAACCAGAATTTGGGGAAGGCGGCAACCTTCCCCCGCTACCCCGAATTTGCGCTGTGACATCGCAAGGGGAATACCGGGAAGCGGCCCAGGCCGCCTTTATCCGTCCTGGCCAACGGCGTTGCGTGGGGGTGGCTGCCCCCTACTCTTCATGCACCTCCACACGGGTGCCACCCGGCATGGGCACCATGCGGTCCCCAGGGTCATACGCCACCTCAGGCTGCGTCCATCGGAAGACCCATAAAGCATCTTCGATGGTCGTGTTGACGCACCCGTTGGACATGGGCACGCCGAAGTTATTGTGCCAGTAGGTTCCGTGAATGGCTACCCCATTTCCTTCGAACAGGGAAACCCAGGGGACGCCGGGCACGTCCCACCCCGCGCCGGTGGTGCCCCCGCTCATGTGCAGGGAGACCAGTTTGCGCCAGATGGGGAACGTGCCGATGGGCGTGGCCCAGGTATCCACCCGGTTGCCCCAGGCGTCGTAGAGGGCACCGGTGGAAACCCGCGTGAAGAAAACCTCGGTCTTGCCCTCGTACGCGCTCATGGTCTGGTACGCGATGTTGACCACGATGCGCTTGTTCTCCACGTTGGGGGAAATGGGCGTGATTTCCTCCGGCTGGATGATGCGGAAGGCCTCGCCCGGTGCCCAGAACGTGTCGCCGTAAGAACCATAGCGCTCAATCAGGTGGTACCACACCCGACCATCCTCATCCACCTTGATGCGGTCCAGCCAGACCACCTGGCCATAGTACAGCCGATAGTAAGGCAGGCTCTTCCACCAGGGGGACTTGGGGGGCAGGGAATCCATAATCAGGTCCACATAGGGGACGCTAACCTCGACCCAGGCGCCGGGGGTTTCCCCAAAGCGGGGCAGTTCGGTCACCGGGGTTTGGGGGTTGTTGCGGACCGGCTGCAGGTAGGGCGCCCACACGTAGCCATCGCCGATATCCACGAAGCGCTGGTTGACCCGGTAGGGGTTGTTGCCCACCACCTCCCGCAGCCAGGGCACGACGGCATCATCAGCCAGCCGGCGCACCGTGGCACTGTTCACGTCGGGCCTGGCCTTGACCTCGATGACGCCGCCGGTCGCGTTGCGGCCCAGCCGGGGCGCGTCGGGGAATTCAGGGAGGGGATGGGTCCGCAACAGGGGGCGCATGGCCCACGCGCCCAAACCATAGGCCAGCAGACGGAGCAAATCCCGCCGAGAAACCCTTTGCCCGCTCATTGCCGCTTCCCCTTGCGTTTGGATTTTCGGAACCATTCCATCGGAAACCCAAACTGACGCAACACTGCGGGGTTGTTCCGCCAGTTCTTCTGGACCTTGACCCGCAGGTCCAGATAGACCTTGCGGCCGGTCATGGCTTCGATGGCCAGCCGGGCCGTGGTACCGATTTGCTTGATCATCGAGCCGCCCTTGCCGATGACGATGGCCTTTTGCGAATCCCGTTCCACGAAGAGGGTGGCCACGATGTAGGCCCCATGCTCGCCCCGTTCCTTGTATTCGTCGATGCGCACGGCCAGCGCGTGGGGAACCTCATCCCGCAGGTGGTGGAGCGCGGCCTCGCGAATCAGGTCGGCCGCGATTTCCCGTTCCGTCAGGTCAGTCAACTGGGCCGGGTCGTAGTACAT
>JALXBY010000206.1 GCA_026991215.1 Anaerolineales bacterium | reverse complement strand
GGCGGGCAGGGCCTGGGAAATCAAGTATTCCAGGCGAGCGACCGTGACCCGGTTCTGAGGCTTGTTGCGGGGCGCGTGCCCCAGCCACAGGGCTTGATAGAGGACCTCGGGGTCTATGTCCTGCACCTCGGCCTGCAGCGTCCAACTCCGGCCCTGGGGAACCAGGTACAAATGCACCAGGCCTTGATAGTTTGCGGCGTCGTCGGTTTTCACCAGTGCGTGCAGCAGCGCCTCCTCCGGGCCCGCGCCCTGCCGCTTTCGGGCTTCCAGCGCTGCCTGCCCCAAAATGCGCAGTCCTTCCAGCATGGTTGCGTTCCTCCCACAGGGGTATCCCACAACGGTTCCATGCACGGGATTTCACAGGGCCTTCTGCTCCGTGCCCTCTGTGCCTCCGTGTGAAGTTTTCCGCGGCTCCCACACCTCCACAAAGCCGAAGCCCTGGCTGTTCTTGGCGCCCAGGCCCGCGTCTAAGGCCATGCGGAAGTAGGGCTCGGGCGCGTCCAGTTCGTAGATGCCCGTCCAGCCTTTGACGATGGTGCCCTTGTAGCGGGCCACCACCAGGTTGCGGTTGCTCACCTTCACGGGTCGGAAGGTCGCGCCGTCGGGCGGGATGTCCTCTCCCGTCCAGGCCCGGATTTTGCGGCGCAGGTTGTCCAGCACCAAACGGCCGAACTCGGGTTCCTGGGGCGCGTAGTAGTAGGTCTTCTTGCGGCCGTCCGGGGCCGCTAAGGTGCTGTATACGGTGATGGGCGAGAGGGCCTTGAGCCGCACCGGACGCCGATATGCCGGCGGGGCCAACACCTCCACTTCGGCCACTTCAACGAGGGCGGGGCCGATGTGCACTTCGCCCCGTCGCAGCAGCCCCAGGGCCAGGGATTCCAGAAAGGCCTCCGAAGGCGAGGCCACGTACCAGACAATCTCCTTATGAAAGCGCAAACCCTGGGGAAACCGCTGAAAGGCTCCCAACAAACGGGAAAAGACAAACAACTTCAAGCGCCGCCTGCCATCGGCGAGGCCCTGGTCATGCCAAAACCGGGCTTCGTGTTCGTCCAGAACGCGATAAATCATTCCTTGCAACAGGGCGTTGTAGTGCCAAGGCAGGGTGATCGGTTCTTTGGGTGAAAAACGGATGCGCAGCCGCATCTTTCCCCTGATGCGATGCAATTTCGGCCTATACGGATATTTGCTATTTTAGCATGACTTCACAAAAAAGCCGTTCACTCATATTTCAGGCAGGCCTTCTCCAAAAATTTTTTAACGGGAGGGCCAAGTAGTACTGTATTTTCTCACGGAGGCACAGAGAACACGGTCGAATATGAAAAACCTACTCTCCAAATCAAGGCGGTTCTGTTTTGCTTTGAATTTGGAGCGTGCGGATGAACGCATGCAATGGCGCTTCCTTGAAATAAAGGGAGAGTTCCAATTGATATTCACCAGGCCCAGGAATCTGGCAGGATAAGGTGATAGTCAGCATCTTCCCTGGGGCCACAAACTGCCTGCGCCAATACCACCGTAACATGAACTCGTTCCATTGGTCCGCTTGGGCCTTGGGCGAAAGCATCTGACAGGTAATCGGAGCCTGTTCAGGCGAGCGTTGCCACAGGACAAGACGTCCTAACTGATACGCCCGATTGCCATGATGCTCAAGGGCGATTTGGATATCGAATGGCGCCCCGGAGACCACATGCTCCGGGGCGCGGACGGTCATTTTGACGTCTTCCCGTATACGCTTCCATTGTTGCTCCGACCGGGCCTCGCCTGTCATCAACCAATAAAGCCACCCAATCCCCACACAACCTATCATGAAAAGCACGAACAGCCCCAAAGCGCCCATGACCCTCACACCCAACCAAAGATTGCGTGCTTCGCCCATAATCACCTCCGCCCTTGGTCTTTCCCAAGCCCAGAACAGCCTTGCGTGTACCGCTGCAAAAACGTTGTTAGCGCAGGGCTGTATCCCCCTAATTATGGAGGCAAGGGGGACAGCATATTGCCCCCTTGCCGCCAGCAATCACCTTTGGGCAGTGGCATCAAGATGTTCAGGCCAGCCCTGTGTTCTGATACCGCAACAGGCGCAGGCCGTTGAGGACCACGACCACCGTGCTCCCCTCGTGGCCCAAAACGCCCAGGGGCAGCGGCAGGTCGATGCCGAAGGTCAGCACCACCAAGAGCACGATGACGGCCAGGGAGAAGGTGATGTTCTGCCAGATGATGCGCCGGGCCTTGCGAGCCAGGCCGATGGCAAAGGGCAGCAGGCTCAACTCATCGCCCATGAGCACCACGTCGGCCGTTTCCATGGCCACGTCGGTGCCCGCACCACCCATGGCAATGCCCAGGTCGGCCGCGGCCAACGCCGGCGCGTCGTTCACACCGTCGCCCACCATGGCCGTCATGCCGTATTGGGACCGCAGTTCGTTGAGGATGCGCATCTTATCCTGGGGCAGCAGTTCCGCGTAATACGCATCCACGCCCACCTGCCGGGCGATGCTCGCGGCCACCCGGCGGTTATCCCCGGTGAGCATGACCACCTGCCGGATGCCCAGGGCCTTGAGTTCCTTCACCACCTGGGCCGCGTTGGGCCGCAGGGTATCGGCCACGGCCAGCACGCCCAGCCAGCGGTCCGCATCCGCGTCGTAGACCAGGATGGCCGTCTGGCCCTGTTCCTCCAGGCGGCGGACCTGGGCCTCCAGATGTGGCGGCAGGGCACGGCCACGCGTCCGGAACATGCGCAGGTTGCCAATCCACAACCGGCGGCCTTCGACGGTGGCTTCCACACCCTGACCCACGTAGGCCCGGAAGCCCTGGGCTTCCGGAATGGGCACGCCCGCGGCTTTGGCCTTCTCCACGATAGCCTTGCCGATGGGGTGTTCGGAAAGGGCCTCGACACCCGCGGCCAGGCGCAAGAGTTCGGTTTCCTCCACGCCGGCTTCCGGCAGCACCTGGGTGACCTGAAGTTTCCCCTGGGTAAGGGTCCCGGTCTTGTCGAAGGCCACCACCGTGATGGCAGCGGCCTTTTCCAGATGCACGCCGCCCTTGAAGAGCACCCCGCGGCGGGCCGCACCCGCGATGGCCGAAAGGATGCTGGCCGGTGTGGAAATCACCAGCGCGCAGGGCGAAGCCACCACCAGCCACACCATGGCCCGGTAGAAGGCCTTGGTAAAGGAGGTGCCCAACAGCCAGGGGGGAAGCAGGGCCAAAAGCACGGCCCCCGCGAGCACCACCAGGGCGTACCGCTGCTCGAAGACCTCCAGCATCCGCTGGGTGCGGGCTTTGTTGGCCTGGGCCTCTTCCACCAACTTCACGATGCGGGCCAGGGTGGTATCTTCGGCCAGCCGGGTCACCCGCACCTCTAAGGTGCCCGTGCCGTTGACCGTCCCGGCAAAGACCATGTCCCCCGGCTGTTTGGGCACGGGTACGGATTCGCCGGTAATCGGAGATTGGTCCACCTCCGAACTGCCCGCAATGACCTCGCCATCGATGGGGAAGCGCTCCCCAGGCCGCACCATGACCACGTCGTCCAGCCGCAGTTCCTCCACGGGCACTTCGACCCAATCCCCACCGCGGCGGACCCGGGCCACGGGCGGCCGCAGGTCCATCAGGGCTTTGATGGCCTTACGGCTGCGGTCCAGGGCGTAACTCTGCAGGGTGTTGGAAAGGGAGAACAGGAAGCGCAGCGTCGCACCTTCCGCCGGGTACCCGATGTACGCCGCGCCCAAGGCGGCCAGAATCATCAGCAGATTGACGTCCAGTTTGCCTTCCCGCAGGGCTTCGATGGCATCCACCAGGCCGTAGTAGCCCCCGGCCAGGTACGCCACCACGTACAGGCCGGCCTGCAACCAGACCGGGCCGCCCCAATGGGCCACCACGTACGCGGCCACCAACGCCACCAGGGTGATGGCGGTCAGGAGCATCTCCCAATGCCCCCGGTGGCGGGGCCAGGGGAAGCGCCGCGCCGACGAGGACGCAGCGGCCTGGCCGGGCGCGGCTTCCACCACGGCTTGCGCGGCCGGGGGTTCGGCCGTGGACAGGCGAAACTCGATGTGGCCGTTGTTCACCCGCGCGTCCACTTCGGTGACCTGGGTAGCGGCCCGATAGTACGCGGCCAGTTGTTGGGCCGTCTCCGCGGTGCACACTTCGCACATCTCGGTGCCCGCGTAAAGGCAGCGCTGCACCTGGGCGTAGGCCCGTTCACCGGCCCGGTGCACCAAATGCAGGGCCTGGGCCGGCTCCAGGACCCGGGGGTCGTAGTGCAGCCGGAGGCGGCCGGTCTGCACGTCGAAGTCCACCTGCCGGATACCTTCGTACTCGGTCAGCAACTGGGCCAGCACGTCGGTGCACCGCACCTTAGGGGGGCCTTCCAGGATGGTTTGCGTCGGGGCGTTCTGGGTGGTTCCGGGCATGGGTTTCCTCCTTTGGCGTCAGAGTGTGGGGGAAGGCCTCATTCCGAGGCCGCCGCGGTGGGTTGGGCTTCCTGGTTCAGGGCTTGCTGGCATTCCGGGCAGAGGCCGTAGTACACCATCCGGGCGCCCAAAATGCGGTAGCCAGAGGCCTGACGGACCACGTCCTCCAGGCGGGCCACGTCGGGCAGGGGGAAGTCCACCACCCGATGGCAGCGAATGCAGGCCAGGTTGATGTGGGGGGAGATGTCCGCGTCGTAGTGGGCCGCGTCGTCGCCGGCTTCCCCCAGACGGTGCACAGCCCCCAGGCGGACCAGGGCGTCCAGGGTGTTGTACACCGTGGCCAGGGAAAGGGAAGGGTACTGGGGCTTCAAAGCCCGGTAGATGTCCTGGGCCGTGGGGTGGTCCTCGCTTTGGGCCAGGAAGCGGCAGATGGCCCGGCGCTGCAGGGTCAGGCGCAGCCCGGCCTGGCGCAGGGCGCTGAGCAGTCGGGATTCGATGCGTTGTTGAACCTCTGGGGTGCGCATGGCGCCTCTCTTATTTGGAATGCTTCTAAGTTTGGAAGCATTCTAAACAAGGGGCCGATGCCCGTCAAGGGCCACCTGGAAAAAACGAAGCGGGACGACCCAATGGGCCGCCCCGCGTGTGTGTATGGCATCTGTCCTTGCGGTGGGTTTTCAGGGCACGTAGAACACCATGAAGTCCTTGCCCGGTGTGGCGGAAACGTACTTCCACAGCCGGCCCTGGGGGTAGAGCCGCCACAGGACCTGTTCGGTTTCCACGTCTTCGGGCTTGAAGAGGAAGAGTTTGGGCCGGGGGACCTGCAGGGTTTCCGGGAGCCGTTCCCGGGGCAGCGCGTAATCCCGGCGGGGGAAGCCAGCGTTGATGCCCACAAGCCGGGTATCCACCCAATAGGGGTACGGCACCACCCAGGCCTGTTCTGGCCCGCCCACCGAACGGGCGAACCCGCCGATGACCCGGCCCAGTTCGGAGGTATTCCACGCGCCCTGGCGGAAACTCTCGGTGTACTTGCGAAAGACCAGGTCGTAGTTGTATCCGGCATCCAACAAGAGGAAAAACGCAAGGGCCCCGGCGGCCCCAAGCCG
>JALXBY010000205.1 GCA_026991215.1 Anaerolineales bacterium | reverse complement strand
CGTGTCGGGCACCGTCATGGCGGAGGAGAAGAGGAAAGGCCGGCCCCGCTGCCGCAGCCATTCCACGATTTTCGCCGGCCCGGCCACGTAACCGCCCACCACGCCAAAGGCCTTGGACATGGTGCCCGCTTCGATGTGCACCCGGTCCGTCAGGCCGAAGTGATGCACGATGCCGCGACCGCCGTGGCCCAGCACACCCTCGCCGTGGGCGTCGTCCACCATGAGCATGGCGTCGAATTCCTCGGCCAGGTCCGCGAGTTCGGGTAGGGGTGCGATGTCGCCGTCCATGCTGAACACGCCGTCGGTGACGATGAGGGCCCGGTTGTACTTGTGGCGGTGCTCCTTGAGCAGTTCCCGCAGGGCCTGGGCATCGTTGTGGGGGTAGCGCACGATTTGCGCCCGGCTCAGCCGACAGCCGTCGATGATGCTGGCGTGGTTGAGTTCGTCGGAGAAAATGACATCCCCCCGGCCCACGATGGCAGGAATGGTGGCCAAGTTGGCATTGAAGCCCGATTGGAAGGAAATCGCGGCCTCGGCTTCCTTGAATTCCGCCAGGGCTTTTTCCAGTTCCACGTGCAGGCGCATGGTGCCGGCGATGGTGCGCACCGCGGCCGGTCCGATGCCGTACTTTTCGATGGCTTCCCGGGCCGCGACCACCAAACGGGGGTCGTTGGCCAGCCCCAGGTAGTTGTTGGAACAGAAGTTGAGCACCTTCTTGCCGTCCACCACAATCCAGGGCCCCTGGGGCGACTCGATGGTGCGGATATGGATGTACAGCCCCCGTTCCTTCAGGTCCTGAATGGCCTCGTCAATCCAGGCAAGTACGTCGGTCATGGTTCATCCTCCTGAAAAGGTGAGTAGTCAGTGGTCAGTGAACAGTAGTCAGTGGTCAGTGAACAGTGGTAAGTGGACCAACACGCCAAACCAGCAATCGCCAACGGCCAGCGGCGAACGGCCAACGGCCAACCCCTTCTACGGCACCAACACCACCTTCCCGCTTTCGCCCGAAGCCATGGTGGCCAGAGCTTCTTCGAATTGTTCCAGGGGGAAGGTATGGGTCACCAGGGGTTCCAGGTTCACCGCGCCGCTGCGCAGAAGGCCCCGCATCTGGTACCAGGTTTCCCACAGCCGCCGGCCGATGATGCCGTACACCTTGATGCCCTTGAAGATAACCCAGTTGTTCCAATTCACTTGCATGGGGCTGGGGGGCAGGCCCAGCAGGGCCACCTCGCCCCCGGGCTTGAGCACCTGAAAGCCCTGCTGGATGGCCGAGGGTGCGCCGGACATCTCCATCCAGGCATCCACCCCTTCCCCGTCGGTCAATTCCAGAATGCGCTGTACCACGTCTTCGGTTTTGGCGTTGATGGTGACGTCCGCGCCCATGCGCCGGGCCAGCCGGAGGCGGTAATCGGAAATATCCGTAGCAAAAATGGCCCGGGCACCAAGGGCCCGGGCTACCGCAATGGACATGATTCCCACAGGGCCGCAGCCGGTCACCAGGACCTTCTTGGCC
>JALXBY010000204.1 GCA_026991215.1 Anaerolineales bacterium | reverse complement strand
CCGCAGGCGGCTCGGCCTGGGGCCGCTCTTCGGGCCGGGTCAGGAGTTCTTCCTCGGGCACGCCCTGCTTCGCAGCCAGGGCCTCCAGCCAGGCTAAGGCCTGGTCCATGTCGGAAAGGATTTCCGGCGCCTGGGCCTCGGCCTCGCCAGGACCTTCGGGTTCC
This sequence comes from Anaerolineales bacterium, assembly GCA_026991215.1. Lineage (GTDB taxonomy): Bacteria > Chloroflexota > Anaerolineae > Anaerolineales > DRMV01 > S139-71. Next base: position 5,354 of record JALXBY010000204.1, on the reverse strand, counting down.
GCGGCTTCAGCGGGTGCTTCGGCTGCGGCCTCGGCCTGCAGCCATTCCGGGGCCTCGGCGGGCGTTTCAGGTTCGGCTTCTTCGGCCTGGGGCGGCGCGGCCGCCTGCAACCATTCGGGAAGTTCCCCTGGCTCGGCCGGTTCCGGTTCCTCAGCCGCGGTTTCCGGTTGGGCAGGTGCGGCTTCCTGCAGCCATTCGGGAATCTCGCCCGGCTCGGCCGGTTCCGGTTCCTCGGATGCGGCTTCGGGCTGGGCAGGCGCGGCGGCCTGGAGCCATTCGGGAAGTTCCTCCGATGCCGTTGGCGGCGCTTCGGCTTCCTCGGCCGGCGGCGCAGCGGCCTGCAACCATTCGGGGAGTTCTTCGACGGTTTCGGGTTCCGCGGTTTCTTCGCTCGGCTCCGAGGCTGCGGCCTGCAGCCAATCCGGGAGTTCCTCGCCGGTTTCGGCCGGGGTCGCCGCTTCGGTCGTTTCAGGTTCCATAGGGGCCGCGGCCTGCAGCCAGTCAGGGACCTCGCCCAAGTCCGCAGGGGCGGCTGGTTCCTCGGCGGCTTCCCCAGGCCCTTCGGCCTGCAGCCATTCGGGGAGTTCGCCCACGTCTTCCGCCGGCGCGGTTGCCTCGGCTTCCAGGTCCGGCATGGCTTCCTGGAGCCAATCCGGGACTTCGCCAGGGACCAGCACGTCCACGGTGCTGGGTGGGGTTTCAGGGGCCCCGGCCTCCTGCGGTTCCTCGACCTGAACCTGGGTTTCCTCCTCGGCCGGCGGGGTTTCGGATTCCGCCGTCGGTTCTCCTGGCAGGGCCAGCCAGTCCAGGCCTTCCTCCAGTACCAGCATGTCTTCGGGCAGGCCTTCGGTGCCCATGTCCATCAGGGCTTCCTCTTCCCATTCCATTTCCGGCAGGGTGATTTTTTCATCGGGCACGTCCGAAGGCCGCGGCCAGCGGCTGGAGATGTGGGCTGCGTAGGGGTCCATGGCCACGATGCGTTCCCAATACCGGCGGGCTTCCTCTTCCCGCTGCTGTTGCCGCAGAATTCGGGCCATCACCCAGTTGGCCGTCCAGTTATAGGGGAACCAGCGGAGCAGGCGTGTCGCCATGTCCATGGCCTTGAGGCTGTACCCCGCCTGCATGTAGGCCTCCGCGAGCAGGGTCATCAGGTCGTAACGCCGGGGGTGGCGTTGCAACAGGGATTCCAGTTCCAGGATGGCCTGGTCGTACAAGCCCCCGCGGACGTACAGGCGGGCGATGGCCCCCCGGGTCAGGTGGATGCGCGGGGGGGCGATGCCCTCCCGTTCCCGGTACAGGCGCAGCAGTTCTTCCTGAATCAACACGTTGCCCGGTTGGACCTCGAAGGCCCGCTCCATGTGCCAGATGGCTGCGTTCAGGTCCCCCTCGTCTTCCCGGATGATGCTCATCGCGACATGGGCGGTGAAGTCATCGGGCAGGGCGGCCAGAAGGCGTTGGAAAATATCCAGGGCTTCGCCGTAATAGCGGGCCTCCAGGTAGGCCCGGCCCAGGACCCGATAGGCGTCCAGATATTTCGGGAAGTGATAGAGTATATGCCGCGCGTGGAGAATGGCCTTTTGATATTCTTCCTGGGCGATATAGTCGTCAATCCGCCGGATATAGGTGCGCAAGGGAATCACCGCCATACCTTAAACTCCCCTGGATTTATGCTTTTCGCATTATAGCACCGTTGCCTGGGGATGACACCCGCGGGGCGCGGGACGGCCTGGAGGGATTTGGGCAGGAGATGGCCTGGTACATCCTGAATCATGCGCCCAAATGGTGCCCTTGTGGCCATGTGATGGGCTTCGGTTATGGTAAAATCACAAGCCCAACCTTCCGCGGAGGGTGCGGCCATGACGCGGCCGGTGCTTTTGGAAGTGCTTTCCCCCTTGTTGACCACCATGTACCATTGCCCCCACTGCGAGTACATCGCGAATCAGGCGGACTTGCGCTTGAGCGAGCGGGTCCACACCGAGGAAATCAACGAATACCCCGAGGATTGGAAGGCGGAATACCTGCACCTCAGCGAGTGGCTGCGGGCCATGGTCGCCCATTATGGGCCTTCCGTCCGCATCCGGGTGCTGGACCCCCAGTCCCTGCAGGGGTTCTGGAAGAGCATCAAGTACCGGGTGTGGCGGTACCCGGCCTTTGTGGTCGAGGGCCGGGAGCGGTTCGTGGGCTGGGAGGCCGAACCCCGGCTGCACGAAGCCCTGCGCCGGCACCTGGAAGCCCGGGACCTGCCCCTGCCCCAGGGGGAGTTTCGGTTGCTGCGTATACCCACTTTACAACTGAAGACGTAAGCGGCTTGCTGGCGGGGGGCTTTGGGCCGGTTTACCTTTCCTGTTCGTAAAAGGCCAGCCACGCCTGACGGCATCGCGCGCCCAGTTTGTGGCCCACGTCGTCGTAACACACCGTGAGGGCCGCGCCGCTTTGCCGCAGCAGCGCTTCCATTTCCTGGGCACGTGGCAGGGGGATGATGGGGTCCTGCCGGCCCCAGGCGGCGAAGGCCCGCTTCCCCTGCCAGGGCCGGTTGCGCACCAGCGCCTCCGCGCCCAGGGGCAGGAAGCCCACGATTCCGGCATAAGTGGTCATGGCCTGGGGGCGAAGCAGCGTATACAGCGCGGCCGTGCCCGCACCCTGGCTGAAGCCTACCCAGTGCACCCGGCCCCAATCGGCCTCGGCCAGGGTCTGCCGCAGGGCCGGAAGCCACGCATCCAGGACCTCCACCGCGACGCGGTAGTCCTCCACCGTGCTCCGTCGGTGCTTGGGCAGGCGGGGGATCCAGCCATACCCCCCTTCCGCTTGGGGGAAGGGCGCGCGGAAAAGCACCTTCACCCCCCGCGGCAGCCAGCGGGCAAAGGGTTCCATCACGTATTCGTCCCCGGTCCAGCCGTGAAGAAGGAGGAACACCGGCCACGGCCCGGCCCCGTCGGGCAGGGCCACGCGCGCCAACCCACCTTGCGGAAGGGCTACCGTCTCCCACTTCATACCCACCACCGTCCACCGACCAACGACCACCGACGATCGACCATCGACCATCGACCACCGACGCCTTTAGTCACATCCCCAAATACGCCTTCTGAATCTCCTCCGACGCCAGCAGTTCCTGGCCTGTGCCCTGCATCACGATGCGGCCCGATTGCAGCACGTACCCCCGGTGGGCAATGTCCAGGGCCTCGCGCACGTTCTGTTCCACCAGCAGGATGGTCATGCCCTGCTCCCGGTTGAGGCGCTGCAGGGTCTCCAGGATGAGGTCCACCAGTTTGGGCATCAGGCCCAGGGAAGGTTCATCCAGCATAAGGAGCCGGGGCCGGGCCATGAGTGCGCGGGCGATGGCCAGCATCTGCTGTTCGCCGCCGGAGAGGGTCCCGGCCTTTTGGTGGCGCCGTTCGGCCAGGCGGGGGAACAGGTCGAAGACTTCTTCCAACATCTGGCGGCGCTCCTGGGGGTCGGGCCGGGTGGCCGCGCCGGTGAGCAGGTTCTCGTACACCGTCAACCGGGTGAACAGCCGCCGGCCTTCCGGCACCAGAGCGATGCCCTGCCGCACGATTTGGTGCGGCGGCAGACCCACCAGGGAACGGCCTTCCAGGAGGACGTCGCCCTGGTACGGGGTAAGCAGCCCGGCCACGGTCTTGAGGAAGGTGCTCTTCCCCGCGCCGTTCGCGCCCACCAGGGCCACCAGTTCCCCTTCCCGCACTTCCAGGGAGACGCCCCGAAGCACGGGGATTTCGTCATACCGTACCCACAAGTCCTTTACGACGAGCATAGCGCTCTCCCAGGTAGGCCTGGATGACTTTGGGGTCCCGAGCCACCTGCTGGGGCGGCCCTTCCGCGATTTTCTTCCCCCCCGCCAGGACGACCACCCGATCGGAAAGGGGCATGACCACTTCCATCACGTGCTCCACCAGCACGATGGCCAGGCCCCGCTCCTCCCGCAGCCGACGGACCAGGGCCACGGCTTCCTGGGTCTCGGTGGGGTTGAGCCCGGCCATGGCCTCGTCCAGCAGCAGGACCTTGGGCTGGGTGGCCAGGGCCCGGAGCATTTCCAGCCGCTTCTTTTCCGCGATGGTCAGGCTGGCCGCGGGCATGAAGCGCTTTTCGTACAGCCCGCCGAAGCGCAGGACCTCTTCCGCCATGGCCCGGGCTTTGGCCGGGCTTGCCGTGCGCACGAACGCGCCGACCATCACGTTTTCCAGTACGGTCATGTTCTTGAAGGTCTTGACCACCTGGAAGGTGCGGACCAGGCCCAGTTCGCAGCGTTTTTCCGGCGGCAGGGGGGTGATATCCTGCCCCAGGAAGAAGACCTGGCCTTCTTCAGGCCGGTAAAAGCCCGTGAGCACGTTGAAGAAGGTGGTCTTGCCCGCACCGTTGGGGCCGATAAGCCCCACGATTTCCCCTTCTTCGACGTAAAAATCGACCCGGTGGTTGGCCACCAGGCCGCCGAAGCGTTTCGTGATGCCGCGCGCTTCCAGGAGCACCATGGTTGCGCCCCGTTTTGGGAAATGCAGGCCAATTGTACCAGAGTGTCCCGGCCCTGACCTCTTCGTTGTTCGTTATTACGAAAAGCACATAGGTGCGGCCCGGCCAGGCCGTACCCTGGTATAATGCCCACAAACACGCCAGCCGATGGAGGCAACCGATGCGTGCGCAACTGCCCCTGGAAATCCACACCCACGAGGCCCTGAGCCTCACCGAGCATCTTCGGGAGTACGTGGAAAAGAAGATTCAGCGCCTGGTCCGGCCTTTGGAGAACGTGGTGAGCATCCGGGTGGACCTTCGCTACAACCCTTCCGCCCGCAACGTGGGCGACCGGGCGCGCGCCCAGATTACCATCCGAGGCAAGCGGCTGATTCTGCGCACCGAGGAGTATGGGGACGACATCTTCACCGCGCTGGACAAAGCCGTGGACGCGATGGAGCGCCGCATCGAACGGGTCAAGGGGCGACGCTATGGCCGCCGGCCGGTGAAACACGCGGAAATCACCGCCGAACTCATGGCCCAGGCCGTGGAAGCCGAGGCCGAAGAAGAAGCCCGGCCCCGCATCGTACGGCGGAAACGGTTCCTCTTGACCCCCATGGACGAGGAAGAGGCCATCGAACAGATGGAACTCCTGGGCCACGACCGCTTCTTCATCTTCTTCAACGCCCGCACCAACCAAATCAACGTGCTGTACAAGCGGCGGGACGGTTCCTACGGCCTCATCGAACCGGAACTGGGATGATGGATGGGAGCAGTGGGAAGTCAGCAGTGGGCAGTGAGCAGTGAGCAGCGAGCGGTCAGCGGACAGCCGACTGCCGACTGCTGACCGCCGACCGCCGACTGCCGACCGCTGACCGCCGACTGCAGACCGC
>JALXBY010000203.1 GCA_026991215.1 Anaerolineales bacterium | reverse complement strand
CCGAAGCCCTCATCCCTACGCCCTTCGTCAACCTGCCCCTTTCCGTGACCGAGGACCGGCTGGTGGGCACCCTGGACGTGCAGCGGGCCCTCAAGGAAGGCGTCTGGGCCTTCCAGCCGGGGCTGCTGGCCGCGGCCCATCGGGGCATCCTCTACATCGACGAGGTCAACCTGCTGGACGACCACCTGGTGGACCTGCTCCTGGACGTCGCGGCCATGGGGGTCAACGTGGTGGAACGGGAGGGCGTTTCCTTCACCCACAGCGCCCGCTTCATCCTCATCGGCTCCATGAACCCCGAAGAGGGGGAACTGCGGCCCCAACTGCTGGACCGCTTCGCGCTTTCCGTGGAGGTCCAGGCCGAGGCCGACCCCGAAGCCCGGATGCGCATCATGGAGCGCAACCTGGCCTTTGCCCAGAACCCCCAAGGCTTCCAGGCCCGCTGGGCCGAACAGGAGGAAGCCCTGCGGCAGCGCATCCTCGAAGCCCGGGAACGGCTGCCCCATGTGCGGCATACCCCAGAGATTCTGACCACCATCGCCGGCATTGTGGCCCGGCTTCGGGTGCCCGGCCACCGGGCGGAAATCACCATGCTCCGCACGGCCCGGGCCAATGCCGCGTTCGAGGGCCGGGACGAGGTCACCTTGGCGGACGTGGCCCTGGCCGCGTCCCTGGCCCTGCCCCATCGCCTGCGGCGGGACCCCTTAGAACCCATGCCCGAACTCCCCGACTGGCAGGCCCTGGCCCAGGAAGCCTTCCGCCGCGCGACGGTGGCCCAGCGGCCCACACCGGAGGAGATTGCAGCAAAAAAAGGGCTGCAGGGGTAGGCGGGCAGGGGCAAAACAAGGGGAAGGACGTGGTGCAGGCCCACGGGGCCCCGCAGGCCGGGCTGCTTCCCCAAACCGGTTACGAAGGGGATGGCGGCGAAGCCCGGGTGCCCATGCGTCCTGTGGCCCTCCCCCGCTGGCTGCCTGAAACCCGCCGCCGCATCCCGGCCTCGACCGGGCGTCGACGACACGCGTTCCGGGCAGGCAAACGCCGCGGGCGCTACATCCGCGCCCGCATGCCCCGGGGTACGGTCCTGCCCGACATTGCCTGGGACGCGACCTTCCGGGCGGCCGCGCCCCATCAACCGCGGCGCGGCCGTGGGCCAGGGCAGGGCTGGCAGTTGCGCCCGGAGGACCTGCGGGAAAAGGTTCGGGCCGAGCCTGCGGGCGCGCTCATCCTCTTCGTGGTGGATGCCTCCTGGTCCATGGCCGTGGGCAAACGCATGGAGGCCACCAAGGGGGCCATCCTGCAACTGTTGGAAGAAGCCTACCGCCGGCGGGAGCGGGTGGGCATGATTGTCTTCCGCCGGGAGGGTGCGCAGGTGATTCTCCCGCCGACCCGTTCGGTGCAAATGGCCCGGCGTATGCTGGCCGAAGTGCCCGTGGGCGGGAAAACGCCCCTGGCCGCGGGCCTGGCCCTGGCCTATGAGGTCATCCGCCGGGAGCGCCTGCGGGACCCGGAACTGCACCCAGTCCTGGTGGTGCTCACCGACGGCGCGGGGAACGTTTCCCTTTACGGCGGCTCCCCCCTGGAGGAAGCCTACACCTGGGCGAAGCGACTGCGCCGGCTGGGCGTGCGGGGCCTGGTCATCAACATGGAACAACCCCAGTTCGACCGGGGCCTGGCCCGCCAACTGGCCGAACACCTGCAGGCGGCCTGCCTCACCCCCCTGGAGTGGACGCCCACTTACCTGGCCGCCCAGGTCCGCCGGCGCATGTCCGAGGCCCAGGGATGATGTCAGCGGGCGGCAGTCGGCAGTCAGTCGGCGGTCGGCGGTGCGCAGTGCGCAGTCCGCTGACGGCTGACTGCCGTCGGCTATCGGCTGACAACCATCGACCACCGACGATCGACGATCGACCACCGACCAACGACCAACGACGAACGACCACCGACGAACGACCACCGACGAATCCATGGTAAGATTAGGCAGAAAACTGCAGCGGAGGCACCGTCATGGCCCGTGTTCTGGTGCTGGAAGACGAGGCGATTCTTCACAAGTTGTACAAGAAGGTGCTGGAACAGCACGGCTTTGAGGTCCTTTCCGCCCACAACCTGGCCGAGGCCCGGCAGGCCATCGAATCCCAGGACTTCGACTTCTTCATCGCGGACCTGCGGCTGCCCGATGGCAACGCCGCGGCCCTGCTCAAGGATTACCAGGCCCAATTGAAGGCCAAAGGCGTCCAGGTCATCGTGCTCACGGCCGAGGCCCGCCAACGGGACGAACTGGAAGCCCTGGGTTACGAGTACTACTTCGAGAAGCCCGTTTCCTTGCAGATGCTGGTGCAGTTCCTGCAGCGGTTGCAGGCCTCCCAAGCATAGGCCTGCCCCTGCCGTGACCTCACGCGGGGTTCCGTCCCATGCTTTTCGCGGTCCTGTACTTTGGCCTGAGCCTGTTTTCTTTGCTCGTCGTGCTGGCGGGTTTCTACCTGACGCGGCCCTATGCTGCCATCCAGGAGAAATCGGCCGCGCGTTGGTTTTCCCTGGCCACCTTCACGGCCCTGGTCTGGCTGTTGGCCACGGTCCTGCGCCTGTTTACGCGGGGCTACACGAGCGTGATTCTGATGGAACGGCTGTCCTCGCTGGGCGTGGGGCTGGCCGTCCTCTTCTTCACCCTTACCTTGATGAGCCTGCACCCCACGCTGCGGCGGTGGGTGTGGCCGCTTTTCTTCGCAGGGGTAGCCTATCACCTGTTCGTCCTGGGCTATGTGCTTTCCCTGCCCCAGGAACTCACCACGTCTGACTGGGGCGGCTTCCTCTGGTACTACACCCGCCGGCCCAACCCCATGTGGTTGAAGGCCTCCTGGTGGGTGATGACCATCGGTCTGTTCATCATTGCCGGCTGGCTGTACCTGCGGGTTTACGGCCAGGTTCTCCGCCACCGGCCCTGGTACATCCGCTGGGCCGTATATGGGGGGCTGCTCTTCTTTGTGATTCTGGAAAGCATGGAAGCCCTGAACCTGCCGCCTTTTACCGACCGGCCCAACATCCTCCCCACCTTCTTCTGGATGCTCTATGGGCTGCTGGCCTGGGGTATGTTGCGGACCAAGTATGGTGTGACCGCGGCCTTTTCGCCCCAGGGCGTGTTCCGCCGGCTGGAACAGGGCATCCTGGTGTTCAACCAGCAGGACCGGCTGGTGGAATGGAACCCCGCGGCGGCCCGGCTCCTGGACCTGAAGGATACGGACCGGGGGCTTCCGCTGGATGCCCTGGTCGAACGCTACCCCTGGCTGCGGCGGGTGCAGGAAGTGCACCAGACCTTTCCCCGCCGGGTGGAATGGGAAAAGGAAAAGGGCCAGCGCCTCCTGCTGGAAGTGGCCACCAGCCCCATCACCGACGAGCACGGCGCACCCCTGGGCTGGATTCTCATCCTCCGGGATGTGACCGAACACCACCGCATGGATACGCTCATCCACTTCCAGGCCCAGCGGGAGGTGCTGTACCGCTACCTGATGGCCCTGGGCATCCGGCCCCTTTCCCCTCAACAAGTCTTGGAACAGGGCGCGGCCTGGATTTTCCAGTCCCTTCAGGGGTATGGGCTGAAGGGCCTGGCCCTATACACCCCGGAACTGGACGGGAAGACCTGGAAACGCATCCTGGCCTTGGGGGTCGCGGGGCAGGAAAGCCCGGCCACGTTGACCGTGCCCCAGGCCCGCCGCCACCTGCGGGAGCAACTCAACGGCGCGACCCGCTTCCCCTTGCTTTACGGCGAGCGGGTCTTTGGCCAGATGTGGGCCACGTGGACGGCGGAAACCTTCCTGCCCATGGAGGAAACCCTGACCCAGGCCGCGGAAATCCTGGCCCACCTCTATGCGGCCAAGCGGGAAGAAGGCCGGCTGCGCCTGCTGCAGCAGGTGTATGCCAACATGAGCGACGCGGTCTTTCTCTTCGACGCGGACTTCAACCTGGTGGAAGCCAACCCCGCGGCCCGCGCCCTTTGCGGCGAACCGCAAAACGTGGCGACGGTGCATTTCACCGAACTTTTTCAGGGTGCAACGCCCGAAGCCATTCGCGCAGCACTCAACAGCCAGGGCTACTGGCAGGGGAAGCTCACCCTCCAGCGGAAGGGCCAGGAACCCCGCACCGTGGACGCGGTGGTCACCCTGTTGCGCCATCCCGACCGTACACCCACTTTGGTGTTGGTGGCCCGAGACGTCACGGAGCAAGAAGCCCTGCAACGGGAAATCTGGCGGCAGCGGGAGCGCCTGAGCCACCTCCTGGCCATGGCCCACCAGGCCCTGGCCGCGCCTTTGCGGGTGCGGGACCTGTTCGAAGCCATGGTCTCCACGGCCCGGGCCACCACCGGCGCGACCCACTTCGCGCTCATCCTGCTGAACGAAGAAGGCGGGCTTCAAGACCTGTTGATTTCCGGCGACCTGCCCCCGAACCTGGATTGGGACACTGTCCGCCATTGGGCGCAAGCCGCGCTCGAACCTGGCGGGTTGCTGCATCGGGTGTTGCAACGTCGTCGGCCGGTTTACCTGGCTGATGCTCACCGTCTCCCCGCCAACGATGACGAACGCGCGCGCTTTCCCTGGCGTTCCCTGGTCATCGTGCCCCTTTACCGGGGGAACCGTCGGCTGGGCCTGCTGCTGATGGGCAGCAAACAGCCCCACGGCTTCGACCGGCAGAGTCGAAAACTACTCCAGGGCATGGCCGAAATCCTGGCCCTGGGGCTGCACCACGTGCGGTTGTACGAGGCTCAAGAGCATCTGGCCCAGGAACGGCTCAAGGCCCGGGAACGGGAGGCCCGGTTGCGCTATCAACAGGAGCGCTTCCTGGCCAACGTCAGCCACGAACTGCGCACCCCCTTGCAGGCCATTTTGGGGTATCTGGAATGGATTCGCATGTCCACCACGCCCCAAACCCGGGTGCAGGACATCCAGGAGGAATTGAACGAAATCAACCTGGCCGCGAGCCACATGCTGGACCTGGTTACCCAACTCCTGGACTTCCAGAAACGGGAGACGCAAACCCGCGTCATCGTTCGCCCCTTCAAAGTGCAGGATATGCTGGAGGAACTACTCCCCCTGGTGCGCCCCTTGATGGAACACAACGAGAACACCCTGGAAGTCCACGTGGACCCGCCCGACCTGGACATGCGCTCCGACCCCAACAAAATCACCCACATCCTGCTCAACCTGCTCTCCAACGCGGCCAAGTTCACCCATCAGGGCCGGGTCACCCTGCGGATTACCACGGAAAAGGACGACCAGGGCGAATGGGTGGTCATGTCCGTGGCGGATACGGGCATTGGCATCCCGGCCGACGCGCTGGAGCACATCTTCGAACCCTTCGTGCAGGCCGACGAATCCGTGGCCTACCGCTACGGCGGCACCGGCCTGGGCCTGACCCTGGCCCGGGAGTACGCCCGGCGCCTGGGCGGGGATATCACCGTGAAAAGTGAGGTGGGCAGGGGAAGCGTGTTCACCGTGCGGCTGCCTCGCTATCTCGCAGAAGAAACCGCTGCCCACCTCACT
>JALXBY010000202.1 GCA_026991215.1 Anaerolineales bacterium | reverse complement strand
CTCCACTAAGGGCCGCACCCACAACAGCCGCGCCGGCGGCAGGCTGGCCGTAAGTCGTTCTTCCACTGTGAGCATCTCCCGCACCACCTGGCGGGTCCGCTCGCTCTGGGCCTGAAGCCATTGCTGCAAGGCGGCTTCGGTTTCCCGAATCATCCGGTTCACATCCTCTTCTTCCAACACCAGGCCATCTACCGTTCGAGGAATGGCTGTGTAGATATAACGTCCGATGAACCCGCTGATCACCACGATGACGGTGAGCAGCATCACCAGGCCGGCCAAACCGGCAAACTTCCACGAGGTATGCAGCAAGACCATGTACGGCCCCACCAGGCCGGTGAAGATGTGGAACTTGAGCCAATACGCCATGCGGCCCCAGCGGGCGAACCGCGTCCGCTTGCGGATGGAGTACAGGGTCTCGGTCATGAGCATGAGGATGAACCCCACGATGCCCAGACCGTGGCCAAAGACCTCCGAAGCAGCCGGAACCCGTCCCATGCTGGCCACTACGGTCAGGTAAACCGCGGTGATGGCCAGGTTAGTGAAAAAGGCAGCCCAGAGTTCCGCGTTGCCAAAGGACATGGTCGGCCTCCTGGGGGAGTTGTCAGCGGTCGGCAGTCAGCGGTCCGCGGTCGGCGGGCAGTGCGTCGTCCGTTCGTTCGCCCATCCGCTCATCCGCAAATTCGCTTATCCGCCCATTCGCCCATTCGCTGATTCGCTCATCCGCTCATTCGCCCAGTTTCCGGCTTACCTGCGCCCAGAAGTCGGCCAGGATTTCGCCCAGGGGGGCGTCGGGCGCGAGCAGGCGGGCCTTGATGGGGGTGATGTCCACCTGGCGGTCGATGAGGGTGTACAGAGGCCGGGAAAGAGACTGGTCCCCCATGACCACCGCGCCCAGGATGGTCCGCTCACCCACCATGAGGCGGATGTGGTTGACTTCTTCGCTCTTTTGGGCCAGGATGGCGTCGGGCAGTTCCCGCCAGACTTCGCTATCGCCCCGGACCATCCCGGCGTCCGGGTCGGCCTCCCGCTGGCCCACCATGCCCATGATGGCCGTGGTGATGTGGGCCAGCCGGGTGACGTTGAGGGGCGTGGCCCGCCGGTAGGGTCGCCGCTGCCCGGCCATGTTGTAGCCCGCGGCCTCGCCCTGGCGTCGGGCCACGGGCCAGAGGGCATCCAGAACGTGCCTGCCCACCCGTGGGTCGAAGACCTGGGCTACGTCCCCCGCGGCGTAGATGCCGGGCGTGCTGGTCTCCATGTATTCGTTCACCAGGATGCCCCGGTCGGTTTCCAGGCCGGCTTCCTGGGCCAGTTCGATGCGGGGCCGGATGCCCACGGCCACGCCCACCATCTGGCACCGCAGTACCCGCCCGTCCTTGGTGCGGACCCCAACCACTTTCCCTTTCTTCCCCAGGATTTCCGCGATTTCCGTGTGGTGGTGCAGGCGGATGCCCATCTCCTCCAGGCGGGTTTCCACGATGCGGGATTCCACTTCGTCCAGCACCCGGCGCCAGTAGCGGTCGCCCCGCATCAGGTAGTGCACCTTCAGGCCGCGGGCGTGCAGGCCCTCGGCCAGTTCCAGCGCGGTGATGCCCCCGCCCACCACCACGGCTTCCTTCGCGCGGCGGGCCAGCCGCAGCAGGTGCCGGGTGTGCTCCAGGTTGTCCAGGTAGACCACACCCTCCAGGTCGATGCCGGGCAGGTCGGGTCGGGCAGCCCGCGCACCCGTGGCCAGGAGCAGGCGGTCGTACGGCACCCAGCCGCGGCGGGCCAGGCGCACCCGCTGGGCCGCGGGGTCGATGCCTTCCACCCGGTCGTGAATCAGGGTGATGTCGAGGCGGCGGAAGTCTTCCGGCCGAAAGGGGAACAGCATCCGTTCGGGGATTTCCCCCGTGAGGTAATAGGCCAGGCCGGGCCGACTGTAGTAGCCGTCCTTCTCCATGCCCACCATGAGGATGCGGCCCCTGGGGTCCACCTTACGGATGGCCTCGGCCGCAGCCACGGCCGCGACGCCGCTTCCCACCAGGACGTATTGCCCAGGCACCCTCGCCCTCCCGCGTGAGGAATATGGAATCAAGCAGGTTCTTGGGGTTTCTTCCGGTTATGAGACGGCGCATAGGCCAAAAGGATGCGCGAAAAACGAGAAAGGTCAGTGGCATAAGGGGGACGGGTATAATGCCCCCATCCCCCTGCGTCGCGAGCCGTGCCCTGAGGTCATCGCTGCGGGCGCGGGGGATGGGTGTCGCCATGGGCGTTGCATTCCCCAACCGCAACATCCTGTGGGCCGAAATCGTGGTCGATGAAGCCGTGCGGCAGGGGGTGAAGGCCGCGGTGGTGGTGCCCGGCTCGCGCTCTACGCCCCTGGTCTGGGCCTGGTCCCGGCAGGACCGGGTGCCCGTGTTCACCCCCTGGGATGAACGCGCCGCGGGGTACTTCGCCCTGGGCCTGGCCGCGGCTTTAGAAGGCCCTGTCGCGGTGGTTACGACGTCGGGCACCGCGGTGGCCAACCTCTACCCCGCGGTGCTGGAGGCCGAACGCATCGGCCTGCCGCTCCTGCTCATGACCGCGGACCGGCCACCCGAAGCCTACGAAAGCGGGGCCAACCAAACGGTGGACCAGATCAAAATGTTCGGGAACCGGGTCCGATGGTTCGCCCAGGCCCCGCTGCCGGAGGCCCGGCCTCCTGAGCGGCTGCTCCGCAGTCTGCGCACGTTGATGGTGCGCGCGGTGGCCCACGCCATGGGGATGACAGGCGCGCCCGGCCCCGTGCATCTCAACTTCCCCTTCCGCAAGCCCCTGGAACCCCTGGAAGTCCCAGGGGACGTGCCGGAAGCCTGGCAGCACCATCCCCCGCGGCCGGTGCAGGGCCGCGAGGCCGGCCGGCCCTGGACGCGGCTTACCTCCGCGCAGCGCGTTCCGCCCCAGGCGGCCCTGAAAGAGGTCGCGGACATGCTTTGCCAAAGCCCGCGCGGGGTGGTCGTGGCCGGGCCGTACCTGCCCGGCGGGGGTTTTCCCCAGGCCCTGACGCGGCTGGCCCGCCGGCTGGGCTACCCCCTTCTGGCCGACCCCCTTTCGGGCCTGCGGTTCGGCCCCTGGGTGCGGGAAGGTCCGGTCCTGGGCGGGTACGCCCTGGCCCTGGAAGCCGGATGGAAGCCGGAGGAGCCGCCCCAGGTGGTGCTCCGCTTCGGCGCGATGCCCGTGGGCCGCGGGCTGCTCCAGGCCCTGGAAACGTGGGCCGAGGCCCTACACATCCTGGTGGACCCCTACGCCCGCTGGCGGGCCGCGGACCACCATCCGGCCTGGCTCTTCCAGGCGGATTGGGAAGCCTGGGTACAGGGCGTGCTGGCGGCCCTGCCTGCGGAATGCGGCCATTCGGATTCCCCCTGGCTTCGCACATGGCAGGAAATGGAAAACCGGGTGGCCTGGATGCTCCAGGCGGCCCCGGCCACCGAGGGCATGGCCCTGGAGGCGGTGGTGCAGGCCCTACCGGAGGCCGCGACCCTGGTGGTGGGCAACAGCCTCCCCGTGCGGCATCTGGAAGAAATCGTGCTGCCCCGGCCCAAACGGGTCTGGGTCTGGGCCAACCGAGGGACCAGCGGCATCGACGGCGTGCTTTCCACCGCGATGGGGCTTTTGGCCGGCGGGCGCAGGCCCCTGGTCGCGGTGCTGGGCGACCACAGTTTCCTCTACGACCTGAACATCCTGGCCCTGGTGCGTGAGCGGGGCTGGACGCCGGTCATCGTGGTTCTCCACAACGATGGCGGGGGCATCTTCTACCGGCTTCCCATCCGCGACTTCGACCCACCTTTCACCGCGCACTTCCGCCATCCCCACGGCCTGGACTTCGCGGGCGTGGCCCGCACCTTTGGCCTGCGCTACCAGCAGGTGGCGGTGGGGGAAGTGGACCACGCGGTGGCCGACGCCCTGGCCCGGCGGGAGGCCTCGCTTCTTGTCGTGCCCACCGATGCCCAGGCCCATGAAGCCTGGCGGCGCGGGGTGCTGGAGCGCTTTTCCTCTGCTTAGTTCTTCATTCGCACTAAACATACAGTTTCATTCGAAAGGAAAATCATCAATTTGACACCCCCTATACGGGCCGCTACAATTAGGGCACCTCTTTTAAGGCTACAGGCCCATTTGGGGAGGACGTCATGCTCCAACGGGGATTCCGCTACAACCTCAACAGCAGCACCCTCAAGCCCGGCGAGCGGCAGCTGGTGGTGGAAGACGTGTTCCTCTCCTTCCACGGCGTGACCGCGCTGGCCGGGGTGAGCCTGGAGGTCCGACAGAGCGAAATCCTGGCCATCATCGGCCCCAACGGTGCCGGGAAGACCAGCCTGCTCAACTGCATCAACGGCCGGTACCGTCCCCAGCGGGGCCGCATTCTGTTCTACAACCACGGCAGGGAGTACGACCTGACCCGGATGCGCCCCCACGAAATCGCCAAGGTGGGCGTGGCCCGCACCTTCCAGAACATCGAACTCTTCCGCCACATGACCGTGCTGGAGAACCTCATGGCCGGCGCGCACATCCATATGAAGTCCGGCTTGCTGGCCTCCATGCTCTATTGGGGGCCGGCCCAGCGGGAGCAAGTGGCCATGCGGGACTTCGTCGAGGACATCATCGATTTCCTGGAAATTGCGGACGTGCGCAACAAGCCCGTGGCTTCCCTGCCCTATGGCATCCAGAAGCGGGTCGAACTGGGCCGGGCGCTGGCGCTGCGGCCGGCCATTTTGCTTTTGGACGAACCCATGGCCGGTATGAACCAGGAAGAACGGGAGGACATGGCCCGCTTCATCCTGGACGTCTACGAAGAATACGGCATCACCGTGGTGCTCATCGAGCACGACATGGGCGTGGTGATGGACATCAGCGACCGGGTCGTGGTCCTCAACTTCGGCCAGAAGATTGCCGAGGGTACCCCGGACGAAATCCGCAACAACCCCGCAGTGATTCAGGCCTACCTGGGCCAGGTGGTGTGACAGGCGTTTGAGGGAGGCAACCAATGGGCGCGCCCGCGCGCATCCGCTTCACCTACCAGGACTACAAGAGCATCCCCGAGACTGACCCGCGGCGCTTTGAACTTCTGGATGGGGATTTGGTTCTCGCGCCCACGCCTCCGGTCTGGCACCAAAGCATTGCGGGGAACCTGTACGTGTACCTACGGCAGGTGGTGCCTGCGCACCACCTGGGTTGGGTTTTCTTCGCGCCCATCGACGTGGTGCTGAGCGAAACCGACGTGGTCCAGCCGGACATCCTCTTCGTGGCCCGGGAGCATAAGGACCGCATTCGGGAAGAGGGGATTTTCGGCGCGCCCGACCTGGTGGTGGAAATCCTCTCGCCGGCCACGGAAAGCCGGGACCGGGGCTACAAACGCACTCTTTATGCCCGTCACGGCGTGCGGGAATACTGGATTGTGGCCCCCCAGACCCGCCGCGTGGAAGTCTACACCCTCACGCCCAAAGGCCTGACCCTCTGGCAGACCTTTGGCCCTGGTCAGACCCTGCGCTCTGCCCTGCTCCCGGCGTTCACCCTCCCCATAGACGAAGTCTTTTCGTAAACGTAGGAGGCGGACATGGTCGATA
>JALXBY010000201.1 GCA_026991215.1 Anaerolineales bacterium | reverse complement strand
GCGCGGTGTTGGTCGCGGTGGGTTCGGGGGCCGGGGCTGGCAGGTTCCTGGAAAGCAACCCACAGGCCAGGAGCAACACGGATGCCAGCATGGCCATCCTGCAGGGCAGGCCACGGCATCCCATAGTCGTCGCTCCCAAGGGGGAAAGGCTATCGAAAAGTATAGGCCCCAACGCGGCGGGCGGCCAGCGCTTCGTCCGGGGCGGCCTGGGGCCGAGGAAACAATCCTAACAATCGCATTAGATAAAGCAATAAGCGCAAGAACCTTAAATCCCCTGTCCCTGCCTTTACCATAGATTGGTGAATTCGTAGAATTGCCGTAGGACAAAATCGTCAGGAAGGAGGTGCGCCATGTTAGGCGGTTACGCCAACCGGGTGGCACACGTCGATTTGACCACCGGCACGGTGGAGTACAAGCCCATCCCTGAGGAGTGGGCCAAGAAGTACGTGGGCGCCCGGGGCTTGGGCGTACGATACGTCTTCGAAAACGGCATCGTGGACCCTGATTCGCCCGAAAACATCCTGGTCTTCATGAACGGGCCGTTGACGGGGTCCGCGGCCAACATGAGCGGCCGCCTCGCGGTGTGTACCCGCTCCCCGCTGACGGGTACGGTCATCGACAGCCACATCGGGGGCTGGAGCGCCGCCCGCCTGCGCTGGGCCGGGTTCGACGGCATCGTGGTCAAGGGCGCTTCGGATAAGCCCGTGTACCTCTACGTCCACGACGGCGTGGTGGAAATCAAGGACGCTTCTGAGGTGTGGGGCAAGGGCATTCATGACACCATCAAGTACTTCAAGGAAAAATACGGCGAGAAGGACCTGAGCGTGATGGCCATCGGCCAAGCCGGTGAGAACCTGGTCCGCTTCGCCAACTTCGTCAATGAAGACGACCGCGCGGCCGGTCGGGGCGGCCACGGTCGGGTGGCGGGCACCAAGAAACTCAAGGCCATCGTCATCAAGGCCAAGAAGAACTTCCCCAAGCCGGCCAACCCCGAAGCCTTCAAGATGGCCCAGAAGCGTTCCCTGCAGCGCATCATGGACGAGAACAACGTGACCGCGCCCCGCAAGGGCGGCCTTTCGGTCTACGGCACCAACGTGCTCATGAACATCGTCAACAGCATCGCGGCCCTGCCCACCATGAACGGCCGGCGCACCGCCTTCGAGGGTGCGGAAAAGGTCAGCGGCGAGACCGTGGTGGAAACCATCCTCATCGACAACCCCACCTGCCACGCCTGCCCCGTGGCCTGTAAGAAGAAGGTCCGCCTGCCCGACGATAGCCCCTGGCCCGGCCTGGAGATGGAGAGCGTGGAATACGAATCGGCCTGGGCCTTTGGCCCCCACTGCGGCATCGACGACCTCTATGCCGTGGTCAAGATGATCGACATGTGCAACGACTATGGCATGGATACCATCGAGGCCGGCAACGTGCTGGCCATGTTCATGGAGGCCACGGAACTGGGCGCCAAGGTCAACGGTGAGGGCATCCGTTTTGGCGATGCCATGGGCGCCATTGAGACGCTGCGCAAGGTGGCCTTCCGGGAGGGCATCGGCGACATCCTGGCCGAAGGCACCGAGCGCGCGGCCAAGGCCCTGGGCTTCCCCCACATTGCCCTCACCGTCAAGGGCCAGGCCATCCCCGCGTACGACCCGCGCGGCCTCAAGGGCATGGGCATCGCCTACGCGACCAGCAACCGGGGCGCCTGCCACCTGCGGGCCTACACCCCGGCTTCCGAGTTGGGCATCATGCCCATCCACATCCGCGAGGCCACCAAGACCGACCCCCTGGCCTGGGAAGGCAAGGGCAAACTGGTCAAACTCTTCCAGGACGTGCACGCGGTTTCCGACTCCCTGGACCTGTGCAAGTTCTCGGCCTTCGCCATGGACATGGACGACTACACCGACCTCTTCAACGGCATGACCGGCCTGAACTACTCCGTGGAGGAAATGCTCAAGGTCGGCGAGCGGGTCTACAACCTGGAGCGCTACTACAACAACCTGGCCGGCTTCCGGGAGGGCAGCGACTACCTGCCCAAGCGCTTCCTGGAAGAGCCTTCGCCTGAAGGCGCTTCCAAGGGCCACGTCTCCGAACTGGACAAGATGCTGGCCGAATACTACGCGGAGCGGGGTTGGGAGAACGGCGTGGTGCCCGAGGCCAAACTCCAGGAACTGGGCATCCCGTAAACCCAGCCTCCCGGCAGGAAAGGGGCGGTCCCCAGGGCCGCCCCTTCTTTTTTCCACCAACCAACGACCAACGACGAACGACCATCGACCATCGACCATCGACCACCGACGATCGACGACCGACCAACGACCATCGACCACCGAAAACCCGCCAATCCCACGGTCCTCCTGGCGGGCATTTTCCGTAGAATTCGACAATAACAGACGACAATGGCTGGTTTGCTGGAAGGAGGCGTAAGGCATGGGGAGGAAATGGACCCGTCGGCACGTCCTGGGATTGGCAGGCGGCATCGCGCTGCTGGTGGCTCTGCTCTATTGGGGCGGCCCCCTGTGGCGCTTCTTCACCGACCAGGAGCGCATCCGGGCCTGGATTGCCGGGTTTGGGCCGCTGGCGCCCCTTGCGGCCATAACCTTCGTCGCGCTCAAGGTGCTGGCCGCGCCCATTCCGGGTCAAATCGTGGGCACGGTGAACGGGTACCTGTTCGGCACCCTGTGGGGGACCGTGTACAGCATCATCGGGATGACCATCGGCACGGTCATCGCCCTGGCCATCGGGCGGTATGCCGGCCGGCCCGTGGTGGCCCGCATCATCGGCGAGGCCCGGTTGAACAAATGGGACCGCATCGCGCGCAAGCGGGGCATGGTGTTCTTCTTCCTGGTCTACCTTCTGCCCTTCACCCCCGACGACATCATCAGTTACATCGCGGGCATGACGCCCCTTTCCCTGTGGCGCATCCTGGTCCTGGGGGTGCTGGCCCGCATTCCGGGCATGTTGGTGGGGAACTGGTTCGGTTCCACCCTGCCCCGGTTCACCCTGTGGCAGTGGGTGCTGATTGGCCTCTACATCGGGCTGTGGATTTTCGTCATCGTCCGCTATTACACCAAGATGGAAGCCGCAACCCTGCGCTTCATGGCCTGGGCCGAGGCCCAATGGGCCAGCCTGATGCGGGCCGCGGCCAACCAGCCTTCCCAGGAACAGTGAAAACGGCAGTCGGCAGTCAGCGGTCTGCGGTCAGCGGTCGGCGGTCGGCGGACAGCGGTCTTGCGGTTACCGGCGCTTTCGGCGGAGCCGGAGCCAGAGGCGGCGCAGGCCCATGTAGACGCGGTAGCGCCAGGGTTTGGGGGGCCAGTCCCAGGGGCCTAAGGTGCACACCACCTGCCCGCCGAAGCCCTTCTTGAAGCGATACACCCCCCACATGGGGTCGTCGGGGGAAAAGGAGAAGGGCGCGCCCCAGAAGTCGTACCGGGTGCAGCCCAGGGCTTTGGCCCGGCGGATGGCGGCCCATTGCAGCGCGTAGTTGGGCATCTTCTCCCGGTGCTTCCGCAAGGACATGCCGTGCACGTACCACGCGGTCTTCGCGAAGTGGACCAGCACCAGCCCGGCCACGGGTTCGCCCTCGACGCGGGCCTCGAACGCGGTCAGCATGCCCGCCTCGTCTAAGGTGCGCCACAGGTGAAGGTAATACGCCCGGCTGCGGATGGGGAACCCATCCCGCCGGGCCGTGACCGCGTACATCTCGTACAGCCGGGGGAAGCCCTCCGGCTCCACGGTGTGGACCTGCACGCCCTTGCGCGCGGCCAGGCGGATGTTGTACCGGGTCTTTTGCTTCATGCGGGCCAGCAGGGTGGCCTCGTCCGGGGTGAGGTCCAGCCACAGAGTGTTGGGAAACTGGACCCATTCCGTGGAAGGCCGCCATCCCCCGGCCCGGAGCATCGCCTGCACCCGTTCCCCCAGGGGGTGACGCCGTTCCTCCGGGCCGGGTTCGCCAAAGGCCAGGGGCAGGTTCAGGTCGGCTTTGAGGTAAAGCCAGGCTTCGCGGCGGGCCAGCGCGCGCAAGTCGTCCAACACCTGGGGCCACAGGCCATCTGCCCCCGCGCGCACCACCGGCCCGTGGGGGAGATAGGCCATCCCCACGCCCGGCCCCAGGGTGCGGACCAGCACTAAGGCCGCGGCCTGCGGCCCCCCGCGGCCGTGCCAGCACAGGTACCGGGCCTGCCAGCCCCAGGGCGCCTTGACCTTAGCCCAGGCCGCGGTCTGCAGAAACGAAGGATGCGGATCCAGGTCCTGTAGCAATTCCCCCCAGTCTTCGGGCGGTTGGGTGAGCACGTGGAGGCTCATGCCTGGGCCGTGGGCCGCTGCACCGAAGCGTCCAGCCAGCGCAGGTAGTCGGGGTTGCCCGCGGTGACGGGCACGGCCAGGATTTCCGGCACCGTGTAGGGGTGATGGGCCTTAATCCATTCCTCCACCTGGCCGTACAGGTCGTGGCGGGTCTTGATGAGAATCAGGTACTCTTCGTCCCGAACCACCTCGCCCTGCCACCAGTAGGTGCTCTGGATGGGGCCGACGATTTGGGTGCACGCGGCCAGGTGGGCCTCGACCAGGCCCCGCGCGATGGTTTCGGCCGCGTCGCGGCTGTTGACCGTGGTGAAGACCTGAATCGCGTCGGTCATGCCCGTACCTCCTGGGGAAAGGGGGATTAGCGGCGTCCCCGCCGCCGGTGCCGTTCCTTGAGGTGCTGTTTGGCCGAAATCCGGTTTACGGGCAGCCCCTGGCCTTGCAGGAAGTGGAGGAGTCGGCGCTCCAGGTCCCGCCGGTCCTGCTCCCGGACCACGGCCCGCTCGTGGGCCTGATGGAGGATGTAGGGGTAACGGCTGCGCTCCACCGCCCGCAGATGCTGCAGCAGGCCCCCGTGCACCCGGTCCAGCAGCGCGGGGTTCTGGGCAACCCAGGCCGGCACTTCCACCCGCACGATGTGGGGCTGCTCCGCCTCGCCGATGTTGAGGTAGAAGAAGTGCACCCGGTGCTCCCGGTAGTAACGTTCGGCGATGCTCGTATGGATGGCGAAGACCGCGGACCGGTGCCCCGGCGGCAGGTGGCGGGCAAAGAGCAGGGCGTCGTGCACGCCGGGCCAGGGGGGGCCTGCGGCCTCGTCTTCTTCCCCAAACAGCAACGCCAGCGCGGTCATGACCAGGTCGGCCCGGGGGCGCTCCACGTAGCCCAACAGCGCGGCCCCGTGCTCCCCGATCCGACCCCAGGCCCGGGTCACCCGGGCCACTTGGTTCCTGTACACCACTTCGGGGATGCCCCAGAGTTCCAGGGGGCCGTCCACCATGGCTACCAGGGGAGTGCCCTTCTTCAGGGTGGGCCAGCCGGCCTGCTGGAGGTCCGGGTCCGGCGTCGCGTACAGGTGCGCGACGGCCCGGGCCAGGAATTCGTGTTCCCGGACCATACGCTGCAGGCGCACCTTGGCCTCGTCGGGCAGGGCGCTGGGGTCGGCCCGGAAGTCTTCCTCCAGCATGAGGTAACTATCGACGAACCAGGCGCTTTCCTGGGGCGTGAGCAGGACCAGGGCCACGTTGACCAGGCCGAAGTACACGGCCCGGTGATGGTCGGGGAAGATT
>JALXBY010000200.1 GCA_026991215.1 Anaerolineales bacterium | reverse complement strand
TCACCACAACACCCACACCACGTAGGCCAGCATGGCCACCACGCCCAGCATGACGGCCAGCGCGTAGTTGCGCACGTAGCCCGTTTGCAGGCCGCGCAGTACCTGGGCCAGGCCCTTCACCGCGTTGCCTAGGCCGTTGGCCAGCCCGTCGATGATGCCCAGGTCCACGGGTTGGGCCAGGAAGCGGCTCAGCCAACGGAACCCGCCCACGATGAGGCGGTCGTGGAACCAGTCGTGCCAGAAGGTCCAGTCCACGGGGAAGGCCAGGAACACGGCCAGGGCCCGGTATCCGCCGGCAAAGACCGCCCGGTAGAGGTCGTCCCAGTACCAGCCGCGGGCCAGGAACCCGTAAAGGCCGCCCAGCAAACGCCGCAGGGGGTCCTCCTCCCAGTGTGCCCAGGCGAAGGTGGGCCGATACACCATCCACGCCAGGGCAATGGCCACAAGCCCGATGGCCGTGGAAATCCCGGCCACCGTGGGGTCGAAGGGCAGGGCTTCGATTTCACCCAGGGTATGCTCCAGCCAGGTCGCGAACGGATGCGCCCAGGGCGTGTTCAAGAAGCCGCCCACCGCGGAAAGCACGGCCAGCACCACCAGCACGCCGGTCATCAGCCGGGGGCTTTCCACCGCGTGGGCCGCGGCCTCGCTGCGGGGCTTCCCGAAAAAGACCATGAAGACCTGGCGGAAGATGTAGAACGCGGTCAGGAACGCGGCCGCGCTCAGCAGGCCGTACACCACGGGCTGCAGGTGCTTGGCTTCCAGCAGGATTTCATCCTTGGACCAGAACCCGGCCAGGGGCGGGATGCCCGCCAGGGCCAGGGCCGCGATGATGTACGTCCAGGCCGTCACCGGGATGCGCTTGAGCAGTCCGCCCATCAGGCGCATATCCTGGGGGTTGAAGGGTTCGTGGTGTTCCCCGTGTTCCTCATGGTGTTCGTGGTGCGTGCCCCCTTCTTCCGGCAGGGGGTGATGGGCCCGCTCCAGCGCGATGATGACCGAACCCGAACCCAGGAAGAGCAGGGCTTTGAAGAAGGCATGGGTGACCAGGTGGAACATGCCCGCGACGAACGCGCCCATGCCCACCGCGGCCACCATGAAGCCCAACTGGGAGATGGTGGAATATGCGAGGACCTTTTTGATGTCGTACTGGGCCACCGCGATGGTCGCGGCCACCAGCGCGGTCAGGCCACCCACCACCGCGACCACGGCCTGGGCCTGGGGCACCGCGGCGTAAATCTCGTGGGAACGGGTGATGAGGTACACGCCCGCGGTGACCATGGTCGCGGCGTGAATCAGCGCGGAAACGGGCGTGGGGCCGGCCATCGCATCGGGCAGCCACACGAACAGGGGAATCTGCGCGGACTTGCCCGTCACGCCCAGGAGGAGAAGCAGCGTAATGGCCAGGAGCACCCCAGGGTTGGATTGGGCAACTTCGTGTACCTTGGCGAAGACCTCGTCGAACTGGAGGGAGCCAAAGAACCAGAACATGAGGAACATGGCCAGCAGGAAGCCCGCGTCGCCCACCCGGTTGACCACGAAGGCTTTCATGGCCGCGCGGGCGTTCGCGGTGCTGGGTCGGCCCAGGATGTCCATTTCGTACCAGAACCCGATGAGCAGGAAGGAACACAGGCCCACGCCTTCCCAGCCCACGAACAGGGTGAGGTAACTATCCCCGGTCACCAGGACCATCATGAACATGATGAAGAGGTTGAAGTACACGAAGAACCGGGCGTAGCGACCGGGGTCGCCCTTGTAGCGCACGTCGTAGTGCATGTAGGAAACCGCGTAGATGTGAATCAGGGTGCCCACGCCCGAGACCACCAGCATCATGAGCACGGAGAGGGTGTCGATTTTCTGGGCCCAGGCGATGCGGAAATCACCGATGGTGAGCCATCCCGCGATGGGGACCACGACACCCTCGGGGTGGGCCAGCAGGGAAAGGGCCTGAAGCACGGCGATGACGAAGGCCCCGGCCGAAGCCAGGACGGCCACGGTCGCCACGCCCCGTTCACCCAGGCGGCGCCCGAAGAGCGCGTTGATGACCGCGCCCAACAGGGGGATGAACACAGCCAGCGGGGCCAGGTGGAAGAAGGTGGGTCCCGTGTTGGCAACGGTTTCCAGGAACATGGAGTGTCTCCCTCCGGGGGTTGTGGGCTGTCCGCAGTGCGCAGTGCGCTGTCCGCTGTCCGCTAACTGCTAACTGCTATCGGCTGACGGCTATCGGTTCCCATTCACCCTCTCAATTCCCGCATCGCGTCGATATCCACCGAGTGCTTGGTGTGGAAGATGGTGACGATGATGGCCAGGCCCACCGCGACCTCGGCCGCGGCCACGGTGATGACGAAGAACACGAAAAGTTGCCCGGCCACGTCCTGAAACTGCCGGGCAAAGGCCACGAAGGCCAGGTTCGCCGCGTTGAGCATGAGTTCGATGGACATGTAGATGATGAGGGTATTGCGCCGGAACAGCACGCCCGTCACGCCGATGGCAAAGAGCAGCGCGGCCAGGAACACGTAGAAAGACGTGGGGACCATGGTCGCCTCCCAGGGTCAGCGCGAAGATGAGGACGTTTTCTTCTTGCTCCCCACCATGACCAGCGCGGCAATCATGGCCACAAGGAGCAGCACCGAAGCGATTTCAAAGGGCAGCAAATAACGTTGAAAGAGCAACATGGCCAGGCGGCTGGGCGCGGCGTAATCTTCCGGCGGCGGCAGGATATTCCCCAACCCTGTGGCCTCGATGAAGATGACCGCGGCCAGGAGCACGGTCAGCACAAGGCCCAACAGCAGGGCCAGGGGCCGCTGCCAGGCGATGGGGCCGCCTTCTTCCTTCAGGGTTTCCGCCCCAAGCAACATGACGACGAAGAGGAAGAGCACCATGACCGCGCCCGCGTATACCGTAATCTGCACCATGGCCAGGAAGGGCGCGCCCAGGGTGAGGAAGAGCACGGCCAGGGCCAGCATGTTGAGCACCAGGAACAGGGCGGCATACACCGCATTACGCGCGAAGAGCAGGCCCAGACCGGCGACCAAGGCAATCACCGCGGTGATGATGAACAGGGTCATGAGCGCCATGCTTGGCCTCCAAGTGCTGAGTGCGCCTTACAAAGGCGTCAGAAACACCACACATCAAAACCCGGCCGTTTCTGGTACAGGCCGGATGCAGCCTGGCTTGCCCCGTTGCCTTTGCATTTTCGTCCTGGCAGCCCAGCCCTCCCCAACGGTTCGTGCCTGCTCACGGTTTCCAGGTCGGGAAGTCGGCCATTTCGGGGATGGCCTTGACGAACTTGCCCGGCTCGGTCTTTTGCGGCGTGGGTTGACCGCCGGGCGGCACTGGTTCCAGCAGGCGCTCCTTGGTGTAGATGGCGTCCCAGCGGTCGGTGAAGGAAAGTTCGTACTGGTCCGTGAGCACGATGGCTTCGGTGGGGCAGGCCTCTTCGCAGAAGCCGCAGAAGATGCAGCGCAGGTAGTTGATTTCGTACACCTTGGCGTAGCGCTCGCCGGGGGAATAGCGTTCTTCGTCGGTGTTCTCCGCGGCCTCGACGAAGATGGCATCGGCCGGACACGCGGCCGCGCACAAGGCGCAGCCGATGCAGCGTTCCAGGCCGTTCTCATACCGGCGCAATACGTGCCGTCCCCGGTAACGCCGGGAGACAGGTCGCTTCTCCTCAGGGTACTGAATCGTGACCTTCGGCTCGAACATGGAGCGGAAGGTCACGGAAAGGCCTTTGACCAGGGCGCCCAGTTCCTTGAACATCACGAAACCTCCGTTTCCTCCAGATTCGGTGGTACAGCAACACGGATGTGCCAGCCATGCTCCCAGGGTTCCAGCCAGCCTCGGCGTCGCCATTCCTGAAACCGCTTTCGCATTGCCGCGAAACTGCCGTCATCCCACAACACGATACCGTACTCCAGGGCTTCCAAAAGTAGCGGATGCCAGGTGCGAAACATGCGTTTCCATTCCGAACGGCTGTACGGAAAGGCCTCGATTGGTGCGCCATGCCTGTCCTGGAAATCCAGAAGCCGATCGATGAAACGTTTTCCGTCGTCTTCCTTCAGACCGATGAGCAGGTCGAAATCGCTGTGCTCCGTCCAATCGCCCCGGGCGCGGGAGCCGAACAGCACAACAAAGGCCACCGGGCTTCCCCGTTGCAGCAGGTCAGCCAGATAGTGTTGCAGTCTTGGGTCAAGGTTCTCCCAGGATGTCCTGTACAAACTTCATGACCTCCTATCCTGGCGTCACTTATCCAACCAAAGCCAGCACCCCCGCGGTCACCACCACGTTGAGCAGGGCCAGGGGGAAGAGATTCTTCCACCCCAGGGCCATGAGTTGGTCGTAGCGGAAGCGGGGGAAGGTGGCCCGCAGCCAGATCATGAAGAACAGGCCCAGGAAGATTTTGGCCGCCAGGTAAAGGGGACCCAGCCAGGGGAACTGGCTTTCGAAAGGCCCCAGATAGCCGCCCAGGTACAGGCTGGCGAAGATGGCGCTTACGGCAATCATCTTCGTGTATTCGGCCATGAAGAAGAGGGCGAACTTCATGCCCGAATACTCGGTGTGGTAGCCCGCGGTCAGTTCCTGTTCCGCTTCCGGGATGTCGAAAGGCGCGCGGTTGACCTCGGCCACGCTGGTAATCAAGAAGATGAACGCGGCCAGGGGCTGGTACACCACGTACCACATGGAACGCTGGGCTTCCACAATATCCCGCAGGCTCAAACTGCCCGCCAGCATGATGGGCGGCAGGAAGGCCAGGCCCAGGGCCAACTCGTAACTAATCATCTGGGCCGAGGCCCGCAGCCCGCCCAGGAGGGAGTACTTGTTGTTGGACGCCCACCCCGCCAGCACGACGCCGTACACCGAAATCGAGGCGATGGCCATGATGTAGAGGATGCCCACGTTGACGTCGGCCAGGTACAGGGTTACGCGGCGGCCAAAGAGCACGACTTCCCGCCCCCAGGGGACCACGGCCATGATGATGAGGGCAGGGACCATGGTCACCACCGGGGCCAGGATGAACAGGACTTTATCCGCATGGGCCGGAATGAACTCTTCTTTGAAGATGAGTTTGATGCCATCGGCCAGGGGTTGCAGCAAGCCCCACGGCCCGGCCCGGTTGGGGCCGATGCGGGTCTGCATCCAGGCCACCACCTTGCGTTCCAGCAGGGTGGTGTAGGCAAACCCGGTCAGCAGAATGAACAAGAGCAACGCGGCCTTGATGGTCCATTCCAGCCAGAGGGTCCAGTCCATGGGCCGTTTCTCCTTGGGGTGTCCATGCGTGCTGCATCATGCTCCCCCATTATAAGGCGTTTTCGCGGTGGTTGCCGTGGGTCTGAGCGGCGATGGATGCCCCGCCGGTGTGACGAACCAAGGTATGATAATTCCGTCGCCCACGCGACCCTATCCCAACAACCCATGAGGTGAAAGGATGACCCGTCGGCTCTGGTGGGTGGTGCTTGGCCTCTTCCTGCTGGCCTGGGGCCTGGCCGAGGCCGGGGTGGCCGTGGTGCGGCCCGTCTCGGTCTTCATGCAATGGCTGTTTCGGCTGTGGCCCCTATTGCTGGTGGCCTGGGGGCTGCACCTTCTGATAGAA
>JALXBY010000199.1 GCA_026991215.1 Anaerolineales bacterium | reverse complement strand
TTCAGGGCTGGGGAGAACTCACCGGACCCCTGGCCCCGCCAGAGCACCCGGCCCCTGGTGGTGTGGTGACCGTCCCGGTCCCGGTAGGGGGCCAGGCTGCGGCGGGCGTTCCAGGCCTGATGCCAGTGGGCCTGCAGCCGCTCCCGGTTTTGGGCCAGCCACGCGGCGGCCTCGGTTTCGTTCAGGTCCTCAGCCCAGGCCACCAGCCCCCCAAGGGCACGGTAGAGCAGGGCCAGAAGGCCGGGGCTTTCCAGCACACGCAAATCGACCCAGGGCGACCAGGGCACCCCTCGTGGGGCGTCCGCGGTGCCGTGCCAGCCCATCTGCAGCGCGTGCTCCCATTCGGGCCAGCCGTCCTGGTCGGCATCGTGTTCTGGCGCGAACCAGCGTTGCACGTAGGCCAGCAGGCGGGGGAACATCCGTGCCCGGAACCCCGGCGGGGCCAGCACCCGGTCGGTGCGCAAGGCCATATCCACCAACAGGGGATGGGCCAGGAAACGCCCCTGGGGGCCCCAGGGCGAGGGGCGTCCATCCGGCTCCCCACGGGGGTTGGGCACCTGGAGCAGGGTTTCCACCAGTGTGGGCACCCAGGGCTGCAGCGCGGGCAGGCCGTATTGGGTGACCCAGTACCAGACCTGGGGGTAGGTGGGCATCTCCTGCCGGGGCGTTTCGTGCAGCCAGGTGGTCTCCGGCTCCCGGCGGAGGTGGAGGAACCACCCCGGCCCCCCACGTGGCCGCCAGAGGAAGTGCCAGGCCCGGCGCCGGCCGTGGTCCAGCAGCGCGTCTTCCCCGGGCCGGCCCAGGGCAATGCGGGGGACGTGGGCGTCCCGCATCTGGCACCGGGTCTGCAGGGCCTCCCAGGGCGTGGCCGCGACGCGGCGGGCCAGGGTCAGGCCTTCTTCTTCCTGCGTGGTGAACACGGCTACCCAATGCACCACCTGGCTCTGGCCCGGCTCCAGCCGGTGCGTCAGCGCCAGCGCGGGGTAAGGAAGACGGAGGCCCTGGGGCCCCGCGGTCAGGTAGAAGACCACGTGTACCCCGCCCACGGACGCGCGGAGCACATCCCCACTCTTGCGGGGCCACAGGTCGAAGCTCGGCCCCGGCTCCAGGGGCCGGAGCACGCCTGCCCAGGCCCAGGTCAGGGTCTGGGGCTGGTCGTTGAGGTTCTGCAGGCGGACCCGGCTGCGCACCCAGGTCCCCCCGCCGACCACGATTTCCCACGTCCAGGCCAGCCAGGGGAAGGGCCGGGCGTGGACCCGCGCGTAATCCGGCAGGGCCTGCAGCACCTGGGGCTGTTCGGCAAAGGGGCCGGCGTCCAGCATCCAGGTGCCGTCATGCCGTCGAAAGGCGGGAAGAAAGGCCAGGGCCTGGACCCGCAAGCCCAGGTTGGTCTCCAACGCCACCGTGGAAGGCGGCATCTCCCGCCACAGGAGGTGCCAGACCACGTCGCCCGGCAGTTCCGGCAGCCCAAGGTCGTGGGTTGCCCGAACGTCCGCGGCCAGCACCAGCCGGGGGCGTCCGGGCCGGAGGGGGAGGGCT
>JALXBY010000198.1 GCA_026991215.1 Anaerolineales bacterium | reverse complement strand
GGGAAGAGGAGCGGGAGTTGCTCATGGAAGCCATCCGTCGGCTGCCCCCGGAGCGGCAGCATCTGCTGATTCTCAAGTTCGTGGATGGGCTTTCCAATGCGGAAATCGCGCAAATCATGGGCCGCAGCGAGGGGGCTGTTAAAAGTTTGTATCATCGCACCCTGGTTGCCTTGCGCCAGATACTCGAATCGCTACAATACGAGAAGGCCCGCCGGAACCGGCGTGGCCGTCATTCTTTTGAATCCTGGCGTGAGGAGGCATAAACAATGGCCGGGCACGAACATCACCACCATGACCACCACGACCATCACCACCATGGCCATGACCATGGGCATCACCACCATCATCACCATACCCCGGAGAAACTGCTGGGCCCTGACGTCGAAGCCCAACTGCGGGACATTTTCCAAAAGGAAATGCAGCACCCGGTGCACCTGATTTACTTTACCGGGGACGCGAATTGTATGTATTGTGACCTGGGCCAGCGCCTGCTGGAAGAACTGACCGCGCTGGAGGACCGCCTGAGCCTGGAAATCTACCATATTGACCGGGACGCGGAAAAGGCCCAGGCCTACAAGGTGGAACGGGTGCCCGCGACCCTGATTCTGGCCCAGGAGCCCGACGGCACGGTCAAGGACTACGGCATCCGTTTCTACGGCCTGCCCGCGGAAAACGAGTTCGCCGCGTTGTTGCACACCATCCTCGCGGTCTCCAAGCGGGAGGCTGCCCTCAGCGAACCTACCAAGAAGTTCCTGGCGCAACTCAAGGAGCCGGTTCGGTTGGACGTGTTCGTCACGCCTTCCTGCCCCTACTGCCCGAACATGGTCTACCTGGCCCACCAGATGGCCCTGGCCAGCCCGTTGGTCCAGTCCAACATGGTGGAAGCCATCGAGTTTCCGGATTGGGCCTCCGCGTACGGCGTCTCCGGCGTGCCCCACACGGTCATCAACAAGGGCAAGGGCGAAATCGTGGGCATGGTGCCCGAAGGGTACCTGGTGGAGGAAATCCGCCGGGCTTTGGCCGGGTGAACTCGCGGGGGCCAAGCCGCCTGAGCCTTCTTCCCCCAACATGGAGGCAGCGCCATGGCCGTGGAAGCCCGAGTGACCCTGCTGGAGAAAATGGCCTTCGACGGGACCGCGGGCAGCGGTCACCACGTCACCCTGGATGCCGCGGAAGCCGTGGGCGGGGAAAATCGAGGGTTCCGCCCCATGGAACTCTTCCTCATCAGCGTGCTGGGCTGCACCGCGATGGACGTGATTTCCATCCTGCGCAAGAAGCGGCAGGTGGTGACCGCGTTCGAGGTCCGGGGGTATGGCGAGCGGGCCACGGAGCATCCCAAGGTGTACACCCACATTACCCTGGAGTACCACGTCACGGGCAAGGGCGTGGAAGAGAAGGCCGTGCGTCGCTCCATCGAACTTTCCGCGGTGCGTTACTGCCCGGCCCAGGGGATGCTCCGGCACATCCCCTTCACCTACAAGTACTTCATCTACGAGGATACGCCCGAAGGTCCCCAGTTGGTGCTGGAGGGAGAATGGA
>JALXBY010000197.1 GCA_026991215.1 Anaerolineales bacterium | reverse complement strand
CCCCTCGATGAGGGCCCGCACCTCTTCATAGGTCTCGTCCACGACCTGGCGGAGCAGCGTCAACTCCTGGGAAAGCCGGCCGTAGGCCTCCTGCTGCAGCCAGCGGTCCATCTGATAGAGTTTCCAGCGAATGAAGGCCAGGTTCTGGGCCAGGCCGTCATGGATTTCCCGGGCCAGCCTGGTCCGTTCTTCAAGAATCGCGTGTTGCTCCAGCCGGGCGTACAGGCGGGCGGTTTGTACCAGCAATGCGGCCTGGGCCGCAATCGCGGAAAGCAACATCATCCCATGCCGGGAATACGGCCGGGATGCGGCCAGCACCATCGCGCCCAGGGTCTGCGACCCCGTGCGCAAAGGCACCACGGCCAGGTACTCGGTCTGACCGCCGGAGAGGTACCGCTGTTCAATCAGTATCGGCTCGGATTGATGCAGCGCCTGCAGAGCCAGGCCCTGCCAGGCCTCCAGGCGCTCCTGGGGGAGATGCCGCGACGCGCGGACCTGCAGGCCCTCGGCTTCTTCCTCCAACAGGAAAATCGCGCCCCGCTGTGCCTGGGCCACGTCCAGCGTGCGCTCCAGGATAGTCTGCAGGGTTCGGTCCAGCCGGTGAGGAGGCCGGTCCACGCTCTTGAGGCTGGCCAAAAGGTGCAGTTCCCGGGAACGGGCCTGGGCCGCGGCCACGGCCACGGCCAGTTCACCGGCCAGGGCGTTGAGCAGGTGCAACCGGGCCTCCGTCAGGCGTTCCTCGCGGGCCACAATCAGGAAGAGAAAGCCCACGGTGGTCTCCCCGTGGGCCAGCCGCAGGCACAGGAGGCTCTGGTCCGCCTGCAGGAAGTTGGGAGCCACCAGGGGGCACCGGGCCTCGGCGTGAATCACGCAGGCGGGGCAGTGCAAACAGGTGGGCGACTTGACGTGGGTCAGCCGCTCCTCCAGGCCGGCCAGTGCGACGGAAGAAAGTCCCCACGCGCCCTCCAGGGTGAAACGATGGTTGGATTCCTGATACCCAATGAACACCGCGGCCTGAAGGGGCAACACCTGCTTGGGCACATGGAGCACCAAATCCACCAGTTCGTCCCAGTGGTCCACCGCGGCCAGCCGGCGATTGACGTCGTACAGCAAGGCCAGCCGACGGCGTTCTTCGGCCTGTTTTTCCTGGGCCTGTTGCAGGGCGCTGACCATCCGGTTGAAAGCCCGGCCCACCGCGCCCAGTTCGTCCCCCTGGGGGATGTGGACGCGAATGTCCAGGTTCCCCTGGGAGACGTGGCGCATGGTCTCGACCAGGCGCTTGAGGGGGGCGAGCACGGTGTAATGGGTCACGGCCAGGGCCGCGGCCAGCAGCGCGGCGGTCAGCACGCTCAGCAGGGCAATCCGCTGCAGCAGGAACAGCCGCATCTGGGCCGCGACCAGGCGGTACGGCTTGGCCACGACCACGGCCATCTGGCCCCCCTGGGTGGCCGCGGGAAGTACGACGTAGTACACCGATTGCCCCGCCAGGTCCATGACCCCAAAGCCCTGCCCGGCCTGGCCCTGCAGCACCGCGGCCAGGGTAGGGTTCCACAACCGCCGGCCGGTCATGGAAGGCTGGCTGCTCAACCGTACCACACCGTTGGCATCGACCACGAAGGCCTCATGGTGTTGCAGGAAGTTCGCGTTCTCCCGGCCCCCAGGGGCCAGGCTGGCGAGCAGGTGCTGGAAATCCTCCTGGCTGGTGGCATTGCTGACCAGCGCGGCCAAAAGGCGGGCTTCCCCCGCGATATGCCCCTGCAACGTCTGGAGAAAGGCCCGGCGCTGCCAGTAGTAATCCCCCGCGCTCAACAGGGCGAACACCAGGCCAATGCCGCCCACCAGGAAGACCGAGACCTTCCAGCTCAGCGAACGGCGCCGCCGAAACCGCCAGCCAAACCTTGGAATACGCATATCCGGCTCCCGCATCCCCAACCGGGAAAAGTTTGCTTGTATCGTACAAGTATACCCCCTGAGGGACCTGAGGCTACGGAGGAATTGGCGGATGGGGGGCGGTGGTCGGTGGTCGATGGTCGATGGTCGGTGGTCGATGGTCGGTGGTTGATCGTCGGGGGTTGGGGACGTCCCCCTTCCCAGGCCTTCCCTTTTGTGATATGCATTTTCACGCAAACCTCATCCCTCTGCCGACCGCCCTGCCCACTATCCCCGCACCGCGTGCAGCGCCTCGATGCGCCAGCGGTCCTTGGCGGGTTCGTAGGCCAGGTGGAGGTACGCACCGGGGGGCAGGAAGAAGGCCAGGCCCGCCTCTGGGCCGGGCAGCCCCAGGCAGGCCAGGGCCAGGGCCTCGACCACCGGAGCCGGAGCCAGCAGCGCCAGGTCTTCCCCCGCGGGCAGCCACCGGGCCAGCGCCTGGGTCCAGGGGCCAAGCCATCCCCAAAAGGCCACCTTGCCGGGGCCATCGGCCTGGGGCGGCTCAGGGGCCGCAACGGCGAGCCGCTCCCACGGGCATCCGTACCGCGCCGCCAGGGCCCGGGCCCAACCCTGGGCTTCTTCCACCGCAATCACCCGGGCCGGACGCACGCCAACCCGGTCCAGGTACCGGGTCCAGGCATCCAGGACGGGGTTGCCATCGGCAGTCGTCGCGGGCGGCACGGCAAAGAAAACGTGTTGCCGCTCACCCTGCATGGGCGTCTACTCCTCCGTGCATTGTCTTCCCACAGGCGGTGCCTGCCATCCGCTTCCCCTCAAGCCGGGGAAGCGGCCGAGGCCTGCTTTTTCACCCGAACGGTCACGATGCGGTTGCCCTTGACCTCTTCCACCTGGAGGGTCAGGCCCTGTTCTTGGATGCGGTCCCCCACCTTGGGCACCCGGCCCAAACGGGTGAACAGGTACCCGCCCAGGGTATCGGCCACGTTCCGATCCAGGTTGACCCCCATCAGGTCGTTGAAGTCGTCCAGGTCCAGGCGGGCCGAAACCACGTACTCGTTGTCGCCCACCTGCCGGTACAGGGTCTGGGGACGGTCGTACTCGTCGTGGATTTCCCCCACGATTTCCTCCACGATGTCCTCCAGGGTAACCAGACCAGCCACGCCGCCATATTCGTCCACCACGATGGCCATGTGCACCCGGCGGGCCTGCATCTCTTCCAGGAGTTGGTCCACGGGTTTGGCTTCGGGGACGAAAAAGGCCGGCCGGACCATATCCCGCAGGTGGACCCGGTCCCAATCCCCCTTCCGACAGCGGGCCAGCAGGTCCTTGCTGTAGAGGATGCCCACAATGTGGTCGATGCGGGTTTCGTAAACCGGCAGGCGGGAGAAACCGCTTTGCAGGAACACGTCCAGGGCCTGCCGGGGCGGGGTGTTGACCTCCACGGCCACCATGTCGATGCGCGGGACCATGATTTCCCGCACGATGGTTTGATGCAACCGCAAAACCGCGTACAGGCGGTGGAGCAGGGGCGGCTGCACGTTTTCCATCCCCAGGCCCAGGGCCTGCACCAATTGCAGGAAGGTGTTCCAGGAAAGGGTCAGGGCCGAGGGGTTGCGGTCATGACCCTCCGGGCAGTGCTGGCGGCACAGTCGGGCCACCAGGGGGAACACCCGAAAGGCCCAGGTCCGGGGCCGTTTGCGTATCAAGACGCGCAAACCGGCTTCCACGGCCAGCAGGAGGGCCAGGCCCCCAATGCCCCAGAGCACCAGGGGCTGACGTCCCCATAACCGGCCCGCCTCCATCCACAACAGCAGCCAGCCGCCCACCGCGAGCCCATGGGCCGCCCACGTCCAGCGGGCCATACGACGACGCCACGACCGCAGCACTTGCGGTCGTGGCAGCCGTTCCATATGGGGATGCAACCAACTGAGCAAATCGCCCAGGGGGACGTCCAGGAACGCAGCCTGTACAAGGACCAGCCCACCGTCGAGCACGGTCAACATGAGCAAGGCCGCCACCAGGCCCAGACTCAGGGGGTCGTCCATGGTCGTCACGTCCTCACCGTGGGGGATGTGGTATAGGCTATAACCCCAGGCGTCCGGTCAGGAGCAGGAAGGACATACTGCACAGACACACGCTCAAAAAGGTGAGGAAGGAGAGCAGGAACCACTGCAAGGGGGTCAGACCCAAACGCTGCAGCCGGGCGACGGGCGAAGCCGCGTCTTCCTCTTCCTCGTAAAGGGCGTCGTCGTCCACGGCTTCCCAGTCCTGGCCTTCGTCGTCTTCCAGCAGGGCGTGCATGTCGTCCAGGGCCATGGCCGTTGCCTCCCCAAAGGGGTGTGGGGGAAGGTGCCGGGCACGATGGATTGTAGAAGAAATCGCCCTCCCGCTGCCATACGCCATGTCGGAAGGGCGACCGCTGGCACGCGGTGCGCCCCACGGGAGGGCGGGGCGGCTGCGTCGCGTTCAGTTCAGCGTGGGCTTCTGATGGCCCCGCAGGTTCGCAAGGAGCCGCTCCAGTTCCTGGAGCCGGGCCAGGGCTTCCTCCCGGGCCTGGCCTTCGCTTTCGGCCACCCGCTGCTTGGCCTCTTCGATGGCCTGCATCAGGGCCAGTTCCATGGGCGAGGGGACCCGTTCCTCGGTGTCCTCTTCCGCCTTCTGGGGCGCCTGCTCCAGGGCCCGCATGCTCAGCCGGATGCGCTGCCGCCGGCGGTTGACCTCGATGACCTTGGCCTCGATTTCGTCGCCCTCTTTGACCAGGTCCGAAGGGTGCCGCACGTAGGCGTGGCTCATCTCCGCGATGGGCACGAACGCGGGCACCGGCGCGCCGATGTCCACCTCGATGCCCCGGTCCAGAATGCGGATGACCCGGCCGGTGACCACCAGGCCGGGCTTGAGTTCCCGCCATTCCCACTTGTACGGCTCAATCATGGTGAGTTCGATGATGCCTTTGGGCGTAATCCGGCGGACCCACACGTCCACCTCCTGGCCCACCTGGACCACGTCCTCCACCCGGCGGACCGGTTCCCGGGAAAGTTGGGAGATATGCACCACCGCGGGCTTGTCCACGCCAATATCCACAATGGCACCGGCCGTGGTGATTTTTACCACCCGGCCCTTGAAGTGCATCTTGCGCTTAATCTCCACGGTGGGGGGTTGGGGGGTGGTCATGCTCTCGGCCATGTTGCACCTCCTGTGTGCATCAAATTGACCTGTCGGTGCCAGGGCACCGTCTGTTTCCAATAAGGCTAAGGCGAAGGCAAGCACATCAGCCCCGGGCCGTCGGCCATGCCGGGGCTACATTGTTCAGTTTGTTCACCTGGAAGCACCCACGGGGACGTACACCCAACCACGCTTCACCCTTCACGGATACGGGGACCTGCGCCGGATTCCGGTTCCGAAGGTACATATTGTTGGATTTGTCCGCCCAATTGTATCACCTTCTCCACCAAAGGGGAAGCCTTTTCCGCGGAAAACCCCGTGGGACGTGCGGTTTGCCACAGGATTTCCACGGCCCGGCCCAGGGCCGTCTGCCAGGCCTCCTGCCACAGTTCCCGGTAGGGGGATTGGAGAAAGCGTTTGCGGTAGGCCTCGCCCGCTGCGGCCAGCACGATGCGGGGTCCTTCCACCTGCACCACCCGAACCCGGTCCACCAGGCCCGGCAGGTCCGGCGCGCCGCGTGCGGCCGCGTGCCGTTTGAGCCACTGCCGCACCTGGGGCCAGGCCCGCTGTACCGTTGCGAAGTCCAGCGGGGGCTGGCCCGCCTGGGCCGG
>JALXBY010000196.1 GCA_026991215.1 Anaerolineales bacterium | reverse complement strand
TTTGCCGTGCGCGCCCACCCGCTTGAAGAGCCAGTCCAGGTTGAAGGCCACCCGGGGCAGGTAGCCCAGGTCTTCCAGGATGGTGAACAGGGGGAAGAAGATGGCCATGGGCGGGAACATCACGCTGACCACCCAGGCCAGGCCCCGGTACACGCCCTTCCACAGGAACCCGGTGAGCCACCAGGGGAGGCCCAGGGCCTCGAACAGGGCCACACCCCATTCCTCAATGGTGAACAGCACGGTGGCAATCAACTCCGAGGGGTAGTTGGCCCCGACGATGGTGATCCAGAAAATCGTGGTCAGGCCCACCAGCATGATGAGCAGGCCCCAGAAGGGATGAGTCACGATGCGGTCGATGCGCTCCCCCCAATCCCGGGCCGGAGCACCGCGTTCCCGCACCACCGCGGCCGCGATGCGGGCGGCTTCTTCGTAGATGTCCTGCACCAATCGGTCCCGGAAGGCTTCGTTGAGTTGGCGGCGCAACGCCGCGGCCTGCTGTAGCAGGGCCAGGCCGGGGCCATACACCGGCCCGGTTTCGGTGTGGCTTCCGTTGGTCCCGGTGTTGGCCTGGCTTTCCAGCGCGCTCAGCACCTGGGGACCCATGCGCGGCTCCTGGGCCCCTGGGGTGCGAATCTGCTGCCCCAGGGTGCCGCTGCGCACCGCGGCCTCGATGGAAGGGTCGCCATCCAGAAGCCGCAGCGCAATCCACCGGGCCAGCCCTGCAACCTCGGGGAAGGCTTCGGCCACCTGGGGCGCGAGGGCTTCCACCGCGGCCTCCAGTTCCGGGTCCAGGCGCAGGGTCCGGGGCTGGGGCCGGACGCGGCCCGTAGCCACGTCTTCGACGGCCTGCATCAGGTAGCCCACGCCTTCCCCTGACCGGGCCACGATGGGCACCACGGGTACGCCCAGTTCCCGGGCCAGTTTCCGGTGGTCGATTTCCAGCCCCCGGCGGCGGGCCTCATCCATCAGGTTGAGGGCCACCACGACCCGGGGGGTGACCTGGAGAATCTGCAACACCAGGTTCAGGTTGCGTTCCAGCGCGGTAGCGTCCACGATAACGATAACCACGTCCGGGTTGGCGAAGAGCAGGAAGTCCCGGGCCACCTCTTCTTCCACCGAAGCCGTGAGCAGGGAATAAGTGCCGGGCAGGTCCACCACCCGGTACACCTTGCCGTTGAAGCGAAAGCGGCCCTCGGCCCGGGTCACGGTCTTGCCCGGCCAGTTGCCCACGTGCTGCCGCAGCCCGGTCAGGCGGTTGAACAGGGTGCTTTTGCCCACGTTGGGGTTCCCGGCCAGGGCCACCAAGAAGTCCCAATCACCGGCCTCGTCCAGGCCCAGTTGCTCCACGTGCATGGGGCAGGAAGCGCAGGCCACCGGCAGCAACCCGCGCTCAATCTTTGGCTGTGGGCTGGGGGCATTCAGTAGCGGGCGAGCAGGGGTGCGGGGTTGACGTTCGGTCGTCGCCATGGTTTCCCTCCTATAAGCACGAGTGATAAAGTAGGGGTACGGGGGAGGAGGCCGGAAGGTCACCATGCGATTGGGCCATAGAGCCCCTGCAGGAGTACACCTCC
>JALXBY010000195.1 GCA_026991215.1 Anaerolineales bacterium | reverse complement strand
TTCCCCCTGCACGTACACCGCCTGGTAGTACCCCTTCCCATCCACCACCAACCGCGACCGGGCCACCAACACCCGCTCCCCCGGCCGCCGGTACCGGGCAATCACTTCGTCCACCGCGCGCTTCCCCGTCTTCTCCACCAGAAACGCAGGACGCGCTGTTTTGAAGAACATCAGCGCACCGATAACAACGCTAAGTGCGATGGTCCATGCAATCAAATTGGTATTCCACGTAGAATCGAATAGATATAGCCACCACTTGCCCGATTGAAGGCATGCTTGTTGTACGCGAACAGCGTTTCCAATTTCACCTAACAAAAGACCTAAACTGAGCGGCACTGTGCCCAATAAAATCAAGCCCATCATCAACCTGTTATGTAGCCATGCCATACGAGTAGGCCGTTTCCAACCAAACAACCCTATTATTCCCCCTACGAACACAAAGATAATCGCCGTGTCCAGTAGACCCTGCTTTACTCCAGCCCACAACAATTCCAGATCTACGGTTACACATCCGTTCATTATCCTCGCCCTCCGACCAAGCCGCTCAACAAGCCCCCAGCTTTGCGGAAAAACGACCCGATGACCTGCCCGGCCTGTTGCAGTTTTTCTTGCACTTTCTCTTTCACTGTACGCCCGATGTCCTTCGCCTTCTCCCCAACCCAATTTACCGCCTTGCGTATTTGCTCCCGCTTCTTCGGATCGCCAGCAATCTCCAGCGCTACACTCACCCCACTGGCCACCGCGGCCACCCCAAAGGCCACCGCCGCCACAGGTGCCCCGGCTCCGGTAAGCATTGCCAATCCACCAATGGTTGTAAATATGCCCGAAATGGCTTGTGCGGCACCGGCATACCGTTTGAATCCTCTTGAATGTAAGGCTTTCTGAGCGCCCTGGACCACATCCACCACCCCAAACACGGCCGAGGCCACGCCCGAGGCCCGTCCCAAAATCCGGCCCCACCGC
Organism: Anaerolineales bacterium; assembly: GCA_026991215.1. Classification (GTDB taxonomy): domain Bacteria; phylum Chloroflexota; class Anaerolineae; order Anaerolineales; family DRMV01; genus S139-71. The sequence goes on along the minus strand of JALXBY010000195.1, from coordinate 616 downwards.
CCCACATTGGCCGCAGCCTGTCCCCACCTGGCCAGGGCTTCAGGGTCCCGCCGAATCACCCGCCACGCATCCGGTGCATAAGTGAGAACCTGCCGGAATCCCCGAACGATGCCGGTCAACCGATCTACTTTCTCCAGGCTGTCCGCAACTTTCTCCACCCGGCCATCCTGAAGCCCCAGGTTCACCGCCCGCAACCCAAGGGCCATCGCCCCAGCCTGATTCAATGCGCGCCATCCAACCTGCCCCAGCGCCTGCAATCTAAGTCGGAAACTCCCACGAATTCCTCTCCAGCGCAACCGCAACAACTCGCGGCGCATGCCCCACGCGGCCATCAACGCACGCCAGCGATAACGCCGCGCCTGCCGCAACGCCGATTTCGCTTCCTTCAGGGCTTCACGTGCCTGGGCACGCGCTTCCCGGGCCCTTCGCCACCAACGACGCCCTGACCGCCATCCCAATTGAAACGCGCGCAGCACCCGGCCCCGCTCGCCCCAAGCCATGCGGAGAGCCTGGATGGGTCGGCGCCAGCCTTTCCCCTGCCGCCACCCCTTCCGCAAAGCCCGAAGCAAACGACGTCCACCAAGACGCACCCCCTGAAGCCATCGCCGTACCCCTT
>JALXBY010000194.1 GCA_026991215.1 Anaerolineales bacterium | reverse complement strand
ACCCAGGAAAGCACGTCTGTCGCATACCCATAAGTCGCAGTCATAAATTATAAACGACAAATGCGCCCTCCGGTTGTGGGTTTTTAAAAATCATACCGGAGGGCGCATTTGTCGTTTATAATTTATGACTGCGACTTATGGGTATGCGACAGCTGGGCGCCGGTGGTTTTCTGCTGTTGAACTTCCCCCTGGTGCGGGATGGGGAAGTATAATGGAGCCATGCCTTAAAACGGCCCACGAAAACCCAAGGTTCACCGCAAGGAGGCTTCATGGGCAGCCGACCACAACTTCAGCCGCCGGACTACTTCGACCTGGCGCACATCAACGAGGTGGTCCAGGCCATCCGCCAGCGGACCGATTTCCAGCCCCTTGTCGGCCTCATTTTGGGGTCTGGCCTGGCCGATGTGGTAGGGCAGGGTTTGGAGACCGTGGTCAGCATTCCCTATACCGAACTCCCCCACTGGCCGGAAACCACCGTGGCCGGGCACCCCGGACGTCTGTTCTTCGGCCACTGGATGGGCGTGCCCGTCATGTTGATGCAGGGCCGGGCCCATTTCTACGAAGGCTACACCATGGCCCAGGTGACCCTGCCCGTCCGGGTGATGGCCCGGTTGGGCGTCCGGGTGCTGATTCTGACCAACGCGGCCGGTGGCCTCAACCCCCTCTATGAGCCGGGGGACCTGATGCTCATCCGCGACCACATCAACATGCCCGGCCTGGTAGGGCTCAGCCCCCTGCGCGGCCCCAATCTGGAGGCCTTTGGCCCCCGTTTCCCATCCCTGCGCCACGCCTATGACCCCGAACTCCGACGGCTGGCCCGGGCTGTGGCGCGCGAGCTGGCCCTGCCTTTGCACGAGGGCATCTACGTGGGCCTGGGCGGGCCTCAGTTCGAGACGCCGGCCGAACTCCGGGTGCTGCGCAGCCTGGGCGGGGACGCGGTGGGCATGTCCACGGTGGCCGAAGTGGTCGTGGCCCGGCACAGTGGGCTGCGGGTCTTGGGGATTTCCGGCATCAGCAACAAGGCCGTGTGGGACATCGACCTGGAACCCACCCACGAAGAGGTCATGGAAACGGGTAAGGTCCTTGTGCCCCGCATGGCCCGGCTGATTGCCGAAGTGCTGGGGCAGTTGCGGTTTTGAACGCGTTCCGAAAAATCGGCATCACGCAGGCACGCGCGCGACGGTAGTGTAGCGGGTCCTTTCCGGCGCAGCGCATCCGCGAAGGCGCGCGTGCGCCTGGTTGTGTTTAGGTTCGGGGGCCGGAGCGTGCGTACCCTGTGGACGTTCCTTTACCGATACGAGGCACTGCTTTACCTGCTGCTGGCCTTCCCCCTTCTGGTGTTCCTGCAGCGGGCGGTGCGGGCATGGCAGGCCCTGCGTTCCGCCGCCTTTGCCCTGGAGTGGGAAAGCGCCCGCCAGCGCCTGGTCCAGAACGTGCTGGCCGCGTTCTCGGTCCTTGCCCTGATGACCGTGGTCTTCCTGGGGTCTGCCCTGGGTTCGCCGGAATACAGTCAGATGCTCCTGGCCACACCGACCCTCACCCCGCAGGCCCAGGCCGAGGGAACGGGAACCCCGGAAGCCACCCCCACGCC
>JALXBY010000193.1 GCA_026991215.1 Anaerolineales bacterium | reverse complement strand
GTAGGTGGGGGGCCAGGGCCGCAAGGGCTTGGGCGCGAGGGCTTCCCAAGAGGCCTTCCTCCGGAAGGCTCCGGGCCGCCTCCAGGGCCTGGGCCAGCAATTCCGGCGGCAGGTGGGGGGCCAGGGCCATAAGGGCGCGGGCGCGGGCAGGCTCCCCCTTAATCCTCCGGGCCGCGTCCAAGGCATGAACCAGGACTTCCTCCCGTAACGCGGGCGGCAGGTGGGGGGCCAGGGCCGTAAAGGCGCGGACGCGAGCATGCGGCCACCGGATGCGCCGGGCCGCCTCCAGGGCCTGGGCCAGCAACCCTTCCGGCAGGTGGGGGGCCAGGGCCGCAAGGGCACGGGCGCGGTACCACTCATCCCCAATGCTCCGGGCCGCCGCCAGGGCCTGCTCCCGTAACCTCTCCGGCAGGTGGGGCGCCAGAGCGGCCAGGGCGCGGGCGCGGGGCCGCTCATCCCCAATGCTCCGGGCCACGATCAGGGCCTCTTCTAGGCGGGCCGGAGCCTTTTGGGCCAGCACCGGGGCTAAGGCTTCCAGGGCTTGCGCCTTCTGCCATTCATCTGGGATCTGGCGCACGTGGGCCAGGGCCTGGGGCGGAGTCCAAAGGGCGTCTTCCACCAGGAGCGCGGGCAACTTTGGGGGCAGGTTCCCGGCCAGGCTGTGGAGGCTGGCTTCCATCAAGGCCCAGCGCACCTGCAGGCCGATATCCCGCCGGCGGTCGGCCAGGGCCCAGAGCCGCGCCAGGTCCTGCAGGAAAACGTCCGTCCGGCCCAGGCGGTCCAGCGCGGTGTACCAGCCGTGTCGTCCGTCTTCCGTCTCCTCCCGGAAAAGGGCCACGAGGGCGTCCTCCCGGCCGGCTTGTTCCATGTGCCAGGTCAGGTGTTCGTGGATGTAGCCGTCGTCGGGGAGGGTGTGCCACAGGCCGTTTTGGGTCCGGGCCCGGTAGCGCGCCAGCAGGCGGTCGTGGGCCTCTTGCCACGTCAGGCCCAGGCCGGGCAGGTCCAGGGGGTCTTTGGGTTCGGGGGAAGCCGTCAGGAGGCGGCGGGCCATATCGTGGAGCAGGTCGTGCAGTCGGTAGGTCCGCGCATCCGGTCGGCGTTCCCCGGCTATGAGCAGGGCTTTGGCCTGGAAGTACCGGAGGCGGCGTTGGGCCTCGTTGCGGGGGACTTCCCACAAGGCCGCGGCGAGGTCTGCGGTGATGGTCACATCTTCGGGAAGCACGCCCAACCAGGCAAAGGCCTCCAGGTACTGCCGGGGCAGGCGGCGCAGGGAAAGGTTGAAGGAGGCCCGCAGGCTGAGGCGCTTGCGCTCCGCATCGGAAAGGGCTTCCTCCGCGGTGGGGAGTTCCAGGGCCTCCAGACGGGCGATTTCGGCCCGCAGGTTCGCCAGCAGTTCTTCCCAGGAAAGGCCATCCTCGAGTTGCGCCGCGGCGAGTTCCAGGGCCAGGGGCAGGTAGCCCACCGTTCGGGCCAGGGCTTCGGCCTGGGTTCGTTCTTCTTCGGTGAGGGGGCGTTGCAGGCGTTTTTCCAGCAATTCCAGGGCCTGCGCGGGGGTGAGCACGTCCAGTTCGTGCAGCCGGGCGCCCACGGCCC
>JALXBY010000192.1 GCA_026991215.1 Anaerolineales bacterium | reverse complement strand
GCCAGAGGATTTCCCCTTCGTCATCGACTTTGCCCAGGCCCTGTACTTCCACCCCGAGGGCCGCGGGGTGCTGACCGGCATGTCCAATCCCCATGAGAAGCCCGGCTTCTTCCTGAACGTGGACCCCGAATGGGAAATGGTCCACATGGAGGCCGCCATGCAGCGGCTGCCCATGCTGGAACAGGCTGGCGTGGTGGCCCGGGTCGCGGGTCTTTATGAAGTCACGCCGGATGCCCACCCCATCATCGGCCCCACTGAGGTGCAGGGCTTTTACGTGTGCGCGGGGTTCTCCGGCCATGGCTTCATGCACGGCCCCGTGGCCGGCCTGCTGACCGCGGAGTACATCGTGGACGGGCAGGCCCACACCGTGGACGTCTCCATGCTGGACCTGGCCCGCTTCCGGGAGGGTCGGCTGATTCGGGAACACCACGTGGTTTGAACCGGGTGCGTTTGCAAGCACTCCCCAACCCGCCATCGGGAGGCCAGGATGCCCAAGGCCTTTGACCTGCATCCCAAACTGCGGAACGTGCGCATTCAGCCCTTCGTGCACATGGGGCGCAAGGGCGTGCTCTTGCAGGACCCGCTGGGCCTTTCCAACCGGATGTTGTTCGTCCCCCAGGAACTGGCCCCGCTTCTCCTGCTCATGGACGGGACCCGCACGGTGGAAGGGATTGCCGTTGCAGCCCTGGTCCGTTTTGGTTTGCGCATCCCCCAACATATGGTGCGGGAACTGGTGCGGGAACTGGACCGGGCCATGATGCTGGACAACGGCCGCTTCCGCACGGTCTACCGCCAGGCCCTGGAGCATTACCGCCGGCAGCCGTACCGTCGGCCTTCCCACGCCGGCCAGGTATACCCCGAGGAACCGGCGGCCCTGGTGAAAGCGCTGCAGGACTACCGCCAGCGGGTAAAGCAATGGCCCGAACCGCCCCAGAAGCCGGTCCTGGGGGTGGTCTCGCCCCACATCGATTACGCCCGGGGCGGACGGGTGTACGCGTCCACCTGGTTCCCCTTGAGCGATGCCCTGGCCCGGGTGCAGCGGCTGGTCATCCTGGGCACCGACCACAACGGTCCGCCCAACACCGTGGCCCTGACCTACCAGAACTACGCGACCCCCTTGGGGACCCTGCGCACCCCCAAAGACGTCATCGAACGGCTGGCCCAGGCCTGGGGGCCCGAGGAGGCCTTCACCTACGAGTTGCATCACCTGGGCGAGCATTCGGCGGAACTGGCCCTGGTGTGGGCCCACGTGGTCAGTCAGGGCCGCAACTTCGAGGTGGTCCCCATCCTGGTCGGCTCCTTTGCCCATTACATTGAGGAAGGCCGGGTGCCCTGGGAGGACCCGCGCATGGAAGCCTTCCTCCAGACCCTGGCGGAAGTGGTACAGGAGAAGCCCACCCTGGTGGTAGCCGCGGTGGACCTGGCCCATGTTGGCCCCACCTTTGGGGACCCGGAGCCATGGGACCGCGCGGCCCGCTTGCGGCTTCGGGAAGCGGACCGGGAACTTCTGGACGCCATCGCCCGGAGCGACGCCCGACGGTTCTTCCAGGCCGTGGCCCAGGTGCAGGACCGCTACCGCATCTGCGGGTTCTCCCCCCTCTACATCTACCTGCGCCTGATGGAAGGCCGCTCGGCCCGCATCGTGGACTACGACCAGTGCCCCGCGGACCCGGAGTTCACCTCGGTGGTCACCATCACGGGCGCATGGACCCTGGCGGGGTGAGGGGACCTGCGCTACGCACCTTCACGCAACACGTCCAAAGTGCCCCAGGAGGGCACCGTCTCAACAGGCAGCTGGTGGCTGTTTCTCCTTGCTGAAATCGCCTGGTACCTTGCCTCTGGGCTTCCGCCTGGACAGAAAACACCCCTTGCGGTCAGCGGTCGGCTCGTTCTTCCCGGCGCAGGGCCTCGACCTGTTGGTGCAGGGCCTCCATCAAGGCCCGTTCTTCGGCCCAGGGGTCCCGCATGCGCTGGCCGACCCGACGCAACCGGGTGGCCACGCCACTCCAGAACCGGTCCCGGTATTCGGTCCAAATCATCCAGTGCAGCCAAATCACGAACAGCACCACCAGAATCAACCAGGTCTTCTCGCTCATCGTTTCCTCTCCTGGTGGAAAACCTTGAGGCGACCGGCCCCCTCAGGCCGCGGCCGCTTCCAACACAGCGGGCAACGCCAACAGGTGGGGGATGTGGGGAACCGCGACCCGGCTCCCCGCGCTCCCGTCGGGTTCCTCCGTCACCCAAACGGCCCGCATCCCCAAGCGGGCCGCGGCCTGGACGTTGCGGAACAAATCGTCGATGAGCCACGTGCGGCCGGGCTGCCGCACCCCGGCCCGCTGCCACGCCCGTTGGAAGGCCTGGGGATGGGGTTTGGGTACCCAATCCAGGTCCTCCAGCGCGATGACCCCGGCGAACACGTCCTCCAGGTGCAAGGCCCGGAGCACCCGGTAGACGTAGGCCCGGTCCGCGTTGCTGAACACCCATTTGGGGTAGGGCAACGCCTGGAGCATGGCCCGCACGCGCGGGTCCGGGCGCAGGTAGCGTTCCACCGGCACCTGGTTGACGTAGGCCAGGTAGACGCGGGGGTCCAGGCCGTACTCCTCCTGCAGGCCCCGAAGCACGGTGCCGTACTGCTCCCCGTAACGCTGCCGCAACCGTCGGGCTTCGGACAGGGACAGGTCCAGATACTCGGCCAGAAAGCGCTCAATCCGCTCGCCCACGGCCTGCCACAACCCGGCCTGCAGGGGGTACAGGGTACCGTCCAGGTCGAAGAAGAGCGCTTCCCAGGTCATCGGGGGGATTATACCTGGCGGCGCGGCGGCCGTTTCGCCGAGCATCCTCCAAGCCTTCTTATACACCTTTTGTGTAGAAAGCCTTCGTCACTCTGCTACAATTGCCCATGGTTTGGAGGCGGAGACCAAGCCCAGGGAAAGCCATGGGCGAGCCATGGGTCAACAGGGGCGCAACCGGCATTTGAGCGAACGGCAGAAGCAGTTGCTCCGGTTGGTGGTACAGGAATACATCCGTACGGGCCGGCCGGTGGGTTCCGCGGCCCTGGTGCGTCGTTATCGGCTGCCCTACAGCCCGGCCACGGTGCGCAACGAGTTCGCCGCCCTCACCCGCATGGGCTTCCTGGAACAGCCCCATACCTCGGCCGGCCGGGTGCCGACGCCCAAGGCCTACCGCTTCCTGGTTGGGGAAACGGCCCGTACGGCCGCCGCGCCTTTACATTTGCAGGAGGTCGTGCGGCAGCGCATCCATCCCGGCAGCCATGCCCAGGACTGGCTCGCGCAGGCCGCGACCATCCTGGCCGAGCACATGCACACCGCGGCCTGGGTGCTGCCGCCCCGGGTGGAAAAGGCCCGCTGCGCGGGGGTTCGGCTTTACCCCTGGAACGACCGCCGGGTGCTGCTGGTCCTGGCGCTCCAGGGCGGGTGGCTGCGGCAGCGCCTGGTCCCCCTGAGCCAGCGGGTGCCCCAGGAGACCCTGCGCCAGTGGCAACTGCGGCTCAACCGCCTGTGCCAGGGTCGCACGCCTGCGGAACTGGCCATGTTGCCGCCGCCCCAGGAGGCCGACCTGCGCGCCCTATGGGAAGTGCTCATGGACGAACTGGACCGGGCCCGGCGGCTGGTGGAGGCCCAGGTCTATCATTCCGGCCTCCAGTACGTGCTGCGTACCGAAGCCGCGGAGCCTGCCATCCGCCTGTTGGAGGAACCCCCGCGGCTAGAGGGCATGGTCCGCCGGCTGGACGACCGCCTGCCCGTGGGCGAGGTTGAAGTGTTCATCGGCGGGGAGGAAGATACGCCCCAGGAGATGGCGGGCTGCGCGGTCATCGTGGGCCGTTACGGTGGCCAAAGCCCGGCCACCGGGTACCTGGGCATCGTGGGCCCCTTGCGGCTCCCCTACACCCAGGCCGTGCCCGCGGTGCGCTTCCTTTCCCGGTGGTTGACCCAGATGTTCCGCCAGTGAATGCACGCATCTTGTAACCTGACACCTTGAAATAAGGAGGTGCCCGATGGCGAAAGAGGAAAAGCCGTTGACGGGGATGACCGGACCCGACGGCAAAGAGGCCCCGGAAGCGGCTTCCCAGCAATCCAACCCGCAGCAGGAAACCCAGCATCTTCAGGCCCAACTGGAAGAAGCCCGGGCCAAAGCCCAGGAGTATCTCGAAGACCTGCTGCGCATCAAGGCCGAGTACGAGAACTACCAGAAGCGCATGGACCGGGAACGGGAGGAGGCCCGACACCGGCTGCGGGCCGAGGTCTTCCGGGAACTTTTGGACATCCTCGACGACCTGGAGCTCGCGTTGCAGGACCCCAACCGGCCCAAACGGGGCAAAAGCAAGCAATGGGCCGATGGCGTGGAACTCATCTACCGCAAGATGCGCAACCTGCTGACCCGGCACGGGGTTGAAGAAATCCCCGCGGCGCCGGGACAGCCCTTCGACCCCTACCTGCACGAAGCCGTGGGCATGGTGGAAACCACGGAAATCGAAGAGGGCCACATCGCGGAAGTGGTCCGCAAAGGGTACCGGGCCGGCAACCTGGTCATCCGCCCGGCCCTGGTCAAGGTGGCTCGGGAACCGGAAGGGTCGTGAGCGGTCAGCAGTGAGCGGTCAGCAGTCAGCAGTTAGCAGTTAGCAGTCGGTAGTTAGAAGTTGGCAGTCGGCAGTGGGCCGACGGTTGACCGCTGACCACCAACGGCCAACGGCTATCCACTAACGGCTAACGGCCATCCGCTATCCGCTATCTGCTATCCGCTATCCGCTACCCAGACCCATGAACCGACCCAAACGCGACTACTACGAAATCCTGGGTGTGCCGCGGGACGCCACGCAGGAGGAAATCAAACAGGCGTTCCGCCGGCTCGCGCGGCAGTATCACCCGGACGTGAACAAGTCCCCCGAGGCCGAGGAGCGGTTCAAGGAAATCAACGAGGCGTACATGGTGCTCTCGGACCCGGAAAAGCGGGCTTTGTACGACCGTTACGGGCACGCGGGGCTGGAGGGCCAGCAGGAGGACTTCTTCCAGGGCGCGGACTGGGACCTGTTGTTCCAGGTCTTCTCCGAACTCTTTGGCGAGCCACCTGGTGCGGGCAAGCAAACCCGGGGCCGCAACCTGACCGTCACCCTGACCCTGGACTTCAAGGAAGCGGTTTTCGGGACCACGCGGGAAGTGCGGACGCGGCGGCTGGAACCCTGTCCCACCTGCCACGGCACCGGTATTCCGCCCGGGGTTCAACCGGTGCGGTGTACCACCTGCGGCGGCCAGGGCGTGGTGCGTCAGGCCCGGCAGACCTTTTTGGGGACCTTCATCCAGGAACGGGTCTGCCCCGCGTGCGGGGGCCAGGGTTACCTGATTCCCCAACTCTGCCCCACCTGCCGCGGGGAAGGCCGGGTGTGGAAGACCGTCACCCTGACCGTGGACCTGCCCCCCGGCCTGGAGCATGGCGACCAGGTCCGGGTGCGGGGAGAAGGGCATGTCGGCGAACGGGGTGGCCCCCGCGGGGACCTCATCCTCAAAATCCGGGTCACGCCCGATAAATACTTCCAGCGCCGGGGGCACGACCTCATCCTCAACGTCAACCTCAGCCTGCCCCTGGCCGTGCTGGGCGGTACGGTGCAAATCCCCACCCTGGAAGGCACCCAGGAAATCCACATCCCGCCGGGGGTGCAGCCGGGTCAGACCCTGCGGGTGCGGGGGCAGGGTGTACCCCGACGCAACGGCGGTCGCGGGGACCTCATCGTGGTGCTTGGGGATTTCCA
>JALXBY010000191.1 GCA_026991215.1 Anaerolineales bacterium | reverse complement strand
TAGTACATCGGCCCTTCGGGGAGCCGCTCCAGGAGCAGGTCCACCAGGGCCTCCAGGTTCTCACCCGTGAGCGCGGAGATGGCCAGGAATTCGGCCTCCGGGTACAGCCGACGGTACAGGGCCTCCCGGGCCGGTCGGTCTTCCTCCCGAACCAGGTCCACCTTGTTCATGGCCAGGACCACGGGCTTTCCCCCGGCCAGTTCCCGGATGTTCTGGGCCACCAGTTCGTCTTCCGGATGGGGCAGGGCGCTGCCATCCACCAGGAAGAGCACCGCGTCCGCGTCCTCCAGGGCTTCCCGGGCCTCCAGGTTCAAGGCCCGGCCCAGTTCGTGCAAGGGGCGATGGATACCCGGCGTATCCACGAAGATGATCTGCCCCCGTTCGGGCAGGGTCAGGATGCCCAACTGCCGCTTCCTGGTGGTCTGGGGTTTGGGCGAGACCGCGGCGATTTTGTGGCCCAACAGGCTGTTAATCAACGTGCTCTTGCCCACGTTGGGCCGCCCGGCCACGGCTACGAAACCCGAACGAAAGCCCTGGGGAACGGTTTCCATGGGAGCCTCCTGGGTCGGCGGTCGGCAATCAGCAGTCGGCAGTCAGCGGTCTGCGGGCAGCGCACTGCGGTCAATCACGGAAGCGGCCAGGTGTAAGGCTGATTCACCTGCTCGTGAAGCCATCGTACGAAATTTTGGTCCCAATGGAAGACGAAGGCAACCGCAATTTGGCGGTTGATATAAACGTAATCCTTCATGCCCTGCAACATGCCATCGGGAATGGAAACAAAGCGGGGCCGCATGTCGCGAGCGGTCATGTACGCGGCCAGGCACAGCAGGTTGTCCAGGTCCTGGGCCTGGATGTCGGAAATGTACGCGCTCCGCAGGGCCTGCACGATGGCCGGGATGCGGGTCAGGGTCTGGGGCCGGGCCAGCTGCCGGACCACGCCCTTGAGCACCCAGTTTTGCCGACGGATGCGCTCCAGGTCCCCGCCGGAGACCCGGGAGCGGGCCAGTTTGAGGGCTTCGTCGCTGTTGAGCACATAACTGCCGGGCTGGAAGTTCGCGCCCGTCGCGGGGTCGTAGATGGGGTAGGGGATGTCCACCGGCACGCCACCGATGGCATCAATGAAACTCTTAATGCCCGCCGCGCTGACCACCAGGTAACGGTCCACGCGCAGGCCGAAGTTGTACGCCAGCGTGCCCTTGAGCAACTGCACGCCGCCGTCATCCCCCGCGCCCCGGGTGAAGAGGGGCGTGCCCAGCAGGTAGGCCGAGGTCAACTTGACTGGGCTGGGGAAGGCTGCGCCCCAGGGCAGGTCCACGTAGAGGTCCCGGGGCAGGGGCACGACCACCACTTCGGGCTTGGTGAAGTCGACGTGCACGATGCGCACCGCGTCGCCCAGGCCGTAAAGTTTGGGATAGGCCCCCACCACCAGGATGTCCATCCGCTCCCGCGAGCCGCAAACGGGTTTGCCCTGGGCCGGGGAGCGGCCGGGGTTTGCGGCCAGCATCAGGCTCGCGAGCAGCAACAGCCAAAGGGGAAGCATACGGCGCATGGGGCCTCTCCTTGGGAGGGGTTGGTGTCGGCAGTCAGCGGTCCGCAGT
>JALXBY010000190.1 GCA_026991215.1 Anaerolineales bacterium | reverse complement strand
ACCGCGGCCGGGAACCGCGCGTTCACCAGGGTGCCTTCGGGCGCGATGACGCGAACGGGCCGGAAGATACCGCCGTTGGTGGGCATCTGGTCGTCTTCCAGCAGGCACCGCAGCACGTAGAACACCGCGGAGACAGTCACCGCGTACACCGCGTTGACCCCGCCTTCCACCTGGACCGCGGTGCCGGTGAAGTCCACTTCCAGGGAATCCTCCTGAACCCGCAAGGTGACCACGATGGGCAGGTCGGTGTGGCCGAAGCCGTCGTCGTCCAGGTAGTCCTGGAAGCGGTACGCGCCGTTGGGGATGCGGCGGATGAGGTCCCGCACCATGCGCTCGGTGTAGTCCTGCAGGTGGTTCATGTAGGCGCGGAGGGTGTCCACACCGTAGCGCGCGGCCAGTTCCTGAAGCCGGCGGATGCCCACTTCCTGGGCCGCGAGTTGGGCCGCGAGGTCGCCCAGCCGCTCCTCAGGGGTGCGATTGTTGCGCACGATGAGGTCCAGCACGCCCTGCACCACCTGGCCCCGTTCCTGGATTTTGACCGGCGGCAGGATGAGGCCTTCCTGGAAGATTTCTCGGGCCAGGGGCATGGAACCGGGGGTCATGCCGCCCACGTCCGCGTGGTGGGCGCGGCTGGCTACGTAGCCCAGGAGGGTGCCATCCACGTACACGGGCGCGACCATGGTGATGTCGGGCAGGTGGGAGCCGCCCGCATAGGGGTCGTTGAGCACCACGATGTCGCCGGGGTCCAGCCGGCCGAACTTCTCCAGCGCGGCCCGGACCGAAAGGGGCATCGCGCCCAGGTGCACGGGGATGTGCGCGGCCTGGGCCACCATTTCCCCCTGGGCGTCGAAGACCGCGCAGGAAAAGTCCCGCCGTTCCTTGATGTTGGGGGAATACGCGGTGCGGCCCAGCACGCCGCCCATTTCCTCCGCGACCTCGGTGAGCAGGGACTTCATGATTTCCAGCAGCACGGGGTGGGGGGCCTGATCGCTCATCGTTCGTCTCCCTGGGATGCATCTGCGGCCCGCTGCCGCCGGGCTTCGAAAAGCAAAACCCCTGTGGCCACGGCCGCGTTTAAGGATTCTACCCCAGACGCCAGGGGGATGTGGACGAAGGCGTGGGCCAGCGCGCGTACCGGGGGCCGGACCCCATGGGCTTCGTTCCCAATGACCAGGACAAAAGGCCGATGCCAGGGGGCCTGGGTGTAGGGCAGGCCTTCGTGGGCGTCGGCCACCAGCACGGTATAACCCGCAGCGGCCTGGGGCAGGGCTTCCCAGTTGAGTTTGCGCAGGGGAAGATGGAAATGCGCGCCCATGCCCCCGCGTACCACCTTGGGCGCCCAAACGTCCGTGGTACCGGGGAGGAGGTAGACGCCATCCACGCCCGCGGCCCAGGCGGTGCGGAGGATGGTGCCCAGGTTGCCGGGGTCCTGCAGGCCGTCGATGAGCAGGAACATGGTGCCCTGGGCGGGCCAGGGCTGGTCCAGCCAGGGGAACACGGCCAGCAGGCCCTGGGGGGTTTCCGTCGCGCTCATGGCCGCCATGACCTCAGGGGTGACCTCCCAGGTGGGCACGTCCTGCCCCCGCCACTGGGCGACCAGGGCCAT
>JALXBY010000189.1 GCA_026991215.1 Anaerolineales bacterium | reverse complement strand
CAACCGGGTCCGCCACTGGCTGGACCTCATCCGGGCCTACGGCGGCGATTCGCCCATCCTCATCGTGGGCAACCACGCGGACGCGGACCAGCACACCCTGGACCTGCCCGAAAACGCATTGCGCCGGCGCTACCCCACCATCCGGGCCTTCCTGCAGACCTCGGCCAAAGAGGGCACGGGCATCGAAGCGCTGCGCCAGGCCCTGCGGGAGGCGGCCGCATCCCTGCCCCATGTGCGGGTGCGCTTCGCGGCCGCACACTTGGCCGTGCGGGACGCGCTGGAAGCAGAAAAAGGCCACCGGGACCTCATCTCCCGGGAACGCTACGCGGCCATCTGCCGCGAGCAGGGCATCGACGACGAAGAAGACCAGGCCACCCTCCTGGAACTCCTCCACGACCTGGGCGTGGTGCTGGACTTCCGGGACGAGCGGGGCGATCCTTTGGTGCCCGAAGGGGTGCTCAACCCCAACTGGGTCACCGAGGCCGTGTACCGCATCCTCACCGACCAGGAGGTGCGGCACCAAAGCCGTGGCCGGCTCACCGAGGACATGGTGGCCCGCATCCTGCCCCGGGAACGCTACCAGACCTGGCATCGTCGGCTCATCCTGCGGCTGATGCAGCAATTCGAACTGGCCTACCCCGCGGGCGAGGGCGTGTGGTGGCTTCCCAGCGTGATGCCCCAGGACGAACCCGAAGCCGCGAACGACCCGGCCTGGCAGGACGCGCTGGCCTTCGAATACGCGTACGAACCTGCGTTCTACGAGAGCATCATCACCCGCTTCATCGTGCGCACCCACGAGCACATCGCGGAAGACCTGGTCTGGCGCTACGGCGTGGTGCTGGCGCTGCAAGGCGGCGCGAACCGGGTTCTGGTGCGCGCGGACAGGTACGGCAAACGGGTGGAAATCCGGGTCACGGGCCGACCCAACACCCGGCGGGAGGCCCTGGCCTTCGTGCGGGAGCACTTCGACGCCATCCACGCCACCTTTGCCCGGGGCAAAGGCGAAACCTCCTTCCGGGTCACGGCCTATCTTCTACCGGCCGAATATCCGGGGCTGCGGTTGAGTTACGATGACCTGCTCGTCTTTGTGAAAGACAGAGTGAAATGGATTCCTGCCAACTGGCAGGGGCATACGGTGTATATCCGGGTGTGGGAGACGGTAGATCGGGTGTGGGAGGTGATGGACATTTTGCGTTGATTATAGAGGTAATTGGCCGCCAACCGCTGACCAACGACTACCCATGTCCCTGCTCCCCGCGCTCCGCCGTTACCTCCCGCCTGAACGCTGGGCCTTGCTGGACCTGGTCCGCCGTGAGGCCGAGGCCCTGGGCCTGCCCCTGTACATCGTGGGCGGCTTCCTGCGGGATTGGTTCCTGGGCCAGCCCGGACTGGACTTCGACCTGGTGGTGGAAGGCCCCGCGCCCCATCTGGCCCGGCACCTGGCCCGCAAGTACGGCGGTCGGGTCCGGGTCCACAAACCTTTCCTGACGGCCAAGTGGTACCTGCCCGAGGCCCTGCGCGACCCTTGGCCCCCGGACTTGCAAAGGCCGGCGGCCCGAGCGCACCTTCCGCCCTTCCTGGACCTTATCACCGCCCGCCGGGAGCATTACCCCCACC
>JALXBY010000188.1:8301-19098 GCA_026991215.1 Anaerolineales bacterium | reverse complement strand
GGTTGGGTTTTTGGGGAAGAAGGCCCGTCATTCGGCCCGCCGCGTGTACACCCACTTCACTTCCTGGCGCATCTGGCGGGCGAAGGGGGTATCCAGGGCTTCCCACTCCTGGGGGGTGTAGACCAGGACGTCTGCGGGCACGGGCAGGCGCTCGTAGGGGTAGCGGGCTGCTCGTTGGGCAAAAGTTGCATCGGTTCTGTCCACTATGATGACCACGTCCAAATCGCTGCCCACACCCCAATCGCCCCTGGCGTAGGAGCCGAAGAAACCCACCCGAAGCACCTCGGGGTGCTGGCGGGCCAGTTCCTCGGCCCATGCCCGCAGCGCGGCTTCGACTTCCTTGGCATCGGGCCAGCGCAACACACCGGAAGACAGGGGACGTACAGGCATTCAGGCACCCTTATCCTGGGGAAGATGGCCTTGTACAAAGGCCAGAATCTCTTCGGCAAACTGCACAGCCTGGTGACTCTGAAATGGCCCATAGTGCTCGAAGGGCGCGCCCTCGGCGTGGCCGTTGGGGTAGCGTGGGGGAATGTAGTACCCGTCCAGCACACGGGCTTTCTCGATGAGCGCCTGCGGCACCGGGATGGTTTCAGGCAGGGCCTGGAGCAGCCTGGCCACCACATGGCCCCAAACGTCCTGGCCCAGGGCCAGGTGCAGGGCTTTGACCGCCTTCTCCGCGGCTTGCTGGGCGGCAAAACATGCCCATTCATGATGCCCGGCCTGCATGGAGAGCCGGGCCTGTTCCAGGTCGCGTTGGGCTTGCCGGAACCAATCTCGATAGCGGTTGGGCATGACCCTCTGCCTGGGCGTGAAATTGGTGGACAGCAGTCAGCCGTCGGCCGTCGGCAGTCAGCAGGCTGCCCCTATGCGGTCTCGGCCACGGGTTTACGTCGCAACTGGGCAGGGAGTTCGTGGCCGCAATAGGCGCAGTAGCGCTGCCCGGCCCGGAGCGGCGCGCCGCAGTTGGGGCAGAAGCCAATGTAGACCGCGGCAGCCGTGGCCTTCCGGCGTTGCAGCAGGGCCTCGATGGGGTCGTCGCTGCTTTCCCCTTTGGGGGAAGCGGGTGAGGTCTGGGCCGCCGCGTGACCGGCTTCTGCCGCGGCCGCGGGTTTCCTGGCCCCTGTGACCTGGCGCAGTTTGGCTTCCAGGGCCTCCAGTTCCCGGAGCACGGCCGCGCCTTCTTCCATCAACTGTTCTTTTTGGAGGCGGTAATCCTCCTCGCTGACCTTGCCGCCGCGGTAGTCGACTTCCAGTTCGCGGAGCGCGGCCAGAATCGCCTCCTTGCGGGCCAGTAACACCGAGCGGCGCTGTTCCAGTTCCGTGGTCTGGAGTTCGCTGCCCTGGCCCCAGGGGTGCAGCAAGAGGTACCCCACCGGCAGGGCCAGCACGAAGAACAGGATGACGAAAAGGGGGTCCATGGGTCAGTCTCCTAACACCTGGTTCACGGCGTCGATGATTTCCTGGGTGCTCACGAAGGGGCCGATTTTGATATAGGCCAGCCGACCTTCTTTATCGAGGATGTAGGTCTCAGGCACCCCGCGGATGCGAAAGACCTGCGCCCAGCGGGTGCCCTCGTCGGGCCCGTTGGGGAAGGTCAGGCCGAATTGTTTGATGTAGGCCCGCGCGTTCTTGTCCGTATCGGTCCAGGCCAGGCCCAGGAAGAGCACGTCGTTCCGGGTGTTCTGGAAGTACACCCAGGCCTCCTGAAGGAAGGGGGCCTCTTCTTTGCACGGGTCGCACCAGGAGGCCCAGAAGTTGATGAACACCACCTGGCCCCGCAGGTCGGCCAGGCGGTAGGTCTGGCCCTCGTAGGTGGTCACGCTCAGGTCTTCCGGGATGCGGTCACCGACCTTGAGGCCCCGTTGCACCCGAACGGTTTGAATTCCAAGCAGCGTCAGGAACCCGGCGAGCAGGCCCAGCACAAGGCCGGCCTTCCAGGTGAACCGGGGTTTGCGTTGGGTTTCCGCGTCCCGAACCGTGGTGTTCTGCATCGCTTCCCTCCAAAGCGAGTTTTCCCTGCCCTTGAGCAGGACGGAAAGGGGGCTTACAGGTCGCGCAGTTCGTCCTCCAGGCGTTTGCGGTATTCGTCCTCTTCGGAAGATGGGGTCGCAGACGGGGACGCTGCGGCCTCGGTCGGGGCGGCTTCCTCTTCGGGCAGGTTACGCCAGCTCCGCAGCACCTGGTAGAGGATGCCAACGCCGGCCAGAACCAGCACCGGTGGGAGGATGTAGAAGAGCACGTGCACGCCCCTGGGCCGGGGTTCGGCCAGCACCCGTTCCCCGTAGCGGGCGGCGAAGTATTCGAGGATTTGTTGTTCGCTCCACCCCTCTTCCAGTTTTTCGCGAATCAACTGGCGCCATTCTTCGCAGGCCTGGGTCTCGCAGGTATCCAGGGGGATGTTTTCGCACACCGGGCAGTAGAGTTTCTTGGCCACCGCGTTCACGTCGTCGTCGGTGACCGTGCGGACGGCTTCGGGCGTGGGCGTCTGGGCCAGGGCGGGGTGCGCGTTCTGGCCCAGGGCCAGCAGGAGGCCCAGGCCAAACAGGAACAACATAGGAAAGACCAGGCTGCGGCCTGCACGCGGCAGGCCCAGACGACCATACCAGGGTACCCTTGCCATTGCCGTTCCTCCAACGCCAACTTCGGGGGAAGCATACATCAAAGACCGCGGCGGGGACAAGCGGCAATTTGTCCTTACTCACGCTCACCGCTGCCTGCAAACCGCTGCCCGCCGACTGCTCACTACCCACTGCCTCCCACACCCCCTCATCCATCCATGCGGAAGGCCAGGAAAGGCACCAACATCTCCGCGCGGCTGACCCCACCGTGGCGGCCCTTCATGTCGTTTTCCTTGGGACTCCACCACAGGTAGGCCCCGCCGTTGGGCACGGCAATCCACTGCCCGATGCGGTCCGCCAGGGCCGGATGGGGTCGGCCCGGACCCATCAACCGCCGGCGCAGCACCTCGCGGGAGGGGATGAGGACGAAGTCCCCCGGCCAGGTCTGCTCGAAGTACTGGCGAATCTCCCGGATGCGGCCGGGCTTGGGGTAGAGATAGATGAAGCGGTTCTCGCCCGTGGGCGGCAGCACCAGGTGCCGCATGAGTTCGGGGTGCCGGCGCACTTCGTACCGGGCCTGTTGGGGTGTATCGGCCATGCCGTGGTCCGCGGTGAAGATGACCACGGTGCCTTCCCGCTGTTGGGCTGGGAAGCGCTTCAGGAAGAACTCCTGCCAGGTCCAGAGGATGGTGCGGATTTCGTCGAACACCTTTTGGTGCCAGGGGCCGTTCTTGTGGCCCAGGTGGTCCACCAGGCCCCAATAGACCCAAATGTAGCGCTTTTCCTTGGGCGAAGCCTGCTGGAGGAACTCGATGAGGCCGGTCCACACGTCCGCGATACCGGAAAAGGTGTGCACGTCTACCTCTTTGAAGAGCATGCGGGAAAGCCCGGTTCGGGCGATGGAGAAGTGCTGGAACGCGTGGGCCTTGACCCCGGCGCGCTTGAGGTGCACGCCCATGGTGGGTCCGGGCAGGTAATTTTCGGGGTCGAAGCCGGCCTTTTCCAGCAACCCTGCGCCCACCTGGAAGAAGGAGGGGGTATGCAGAATCATGTTGGCGATGGCGCCGTACTCCTTCATCCACATTTCGTAGCCGGTGATGCCGTGCTCGGTGGGCGAGAGGCCGGTCCAGTAGGTGGGGATGGCGGCCGCGGTGGTGCTGGGGACGATGGAGGTCAACACGCCCAACACCCCCTGTTCGACCAGGGGCATCCAGGGGTCCAGAAGTCCGGCTTCCCGGGCCTTTTCAAAGGTCAGCCAGCCGAAGCCATCCAGGAGAATCAGGATGACCTGGCGGATGTCCTCCCCTAAGGGGGCCTGGAGGCGGGCGTCCAGGGCCGGGGCTTTGCCCAGGGGACCCGCGCCCAGCCAGCGGGCGATGGTCGTGGGGATGTTGAGGATGCTCATGCCATGATAGGCCGGGGGGACCTGGTCCTCCTGCCAGGGGAATTCCGGGTAGCGGGGTTCGTGGAGCAGAGTTTGGAGGAAGTCCTGGCTGAGATCGGCCATGCGAAGCCTCCTATGGTACGGGTGTGCAAAGGATGCCATGGGTAGGGCAGGGTTGCCTCCTGGTTTTGGTCGGGCCAATCGATGTGCTTCATTGTAGCAAAGGCGGCGGGGGTGGGTTTTTGAATGTGGAATATACACGATTCCCAGCGCGGGGCGAAAGGAGATGCTCGACCTGCTCTGGCCCCTCCGCAAGATTGCCCCAGGGGCGTGTCGCCTTTGGCGGGCGGATTGACCTTGTTGGGGGCCACGACGGGTTCGCTTCGCCTGATATAATAGGGCGACCCGGCAAGCCCCCATGGATGAGGATGCACAATGCGACGTCTTGCCCGCAGTTTGCTTGGCCCGCTGCTGGCCGTGCTGATTGCGTTGCTCATCGGCGCGGTGTTGTTGAGCCTTTCGGGGTTCGACCCGGTTCAGGCTTACCTGGCCCTGTTCGATGGGGCCTTTGGTTCGACCCGGGCCTGGCAACGCACTTTGGAGAAAGCCACGCCACTGATTTTCGCCGGCCTGGCCGTGGCCTTTGGCTTCCGGGGCGGTCTGTTCAACATCGGCGCGCAGGGGCAGTTGGTGCTGGGCGCGATGACCGCGGCCATCATCGGCTTTGCCGTATCAGGGCTGCCGGCCTGGGCCCACATCGGCCTGGCCCTGCTCGCCGGCGCCCTGGTGGGCGCGCTGTTCGGGGCCATTCCCGGGGTGCTCAAGGTCTACACCGGTGCCCATGAGGTGATTACCACCATCATGCTCAACTACGTGGCCGTCAACCTGACGGATTACCTCTCCGGCGGGCCCCTGAAGGACCCGGCCGGCGGCGGCGTCATCGCCCGGACCCCGCCCATTCTGGAAAGCGCCCAGATGCCCGTATGGGGTCCCCTGCCTTCGGGGTTCGTGCTTTCGGTGCTTTTGGCCGCCGTGGTCTACGTGGTGCTCAACGCGACCACGTATGGCTTCGAGGTCCGCATGGTGGGCCAGAACGCGCGTGCGGCCCGGTACGCCGGGGTTCGGGTGGCCTGGGTCGTGGTTTCCACCATGTTGCTCAGCGGCCTGATGGCCGGCCTGGGCGGCGCGGTGGAGACCCTGGGCGTGGTGCATCGGTTCCAGCCGGGCTTCAACGTGGGCCTGGGCTTCGAGGGCATCACCGTGGCTTTGTTGGGCCGGAACCACCCGGCCGGCGTGATCCTGGCCGCGCTTCTGGTCGGCGCGATGAAGGCCGGCTCCAACCAGATGCAGTTCGCGGCCCGGGTGCCCAGGGAAATCCTGGACGTCATCATGGCCCTGATGTTGTTCTTCGTGGCCGCGGATTACATCATCCGCACGCTGCTCCGGCTGCGGGAAGAGGGCGAGGAGCGCCTGGTCCTCACCACCGGCTGGGGGAGTTACGAATAGCCCTTTCCCCGAACGTGCGCCGGACCTTGACCAAACGCCCTTTTCGCAAAGGATGCGCAGCCCCTACATCCTCTGAGGAGTCCTGGCAATGCGGCGTTTCTCCCGCAGTTGGGTCGTGGCCGGTGTGGTCCTCCTTGGGGTGCTGGTGGCCTACGGCCTTTCCCCCCAGATGACCCAGGCAGTGCTGGCCGTGACGTTGCGGCAGGCCATCCCCCTGGTGTTGGGCGCGTTGTGTGGCCTGATGGGGGAGCGCTCCGGCGTCATCAACATCGGCATCGAAGGCCAGATGCTCCTGGCCGCGTTCCTGGCCTTCATGACCGTGGTGTGGACCGACAACCTGTGGCTGGGCGTGGCCGTGGGCGTTCTCGTCGGCGTGGTCATGGGGCTGATGCTCGCGTTCATGGCCGTGACCCTCAAGATGGACCAGATCATCGCGGGGACCGTGCTCAACATCCTGGCCATCGGCCTGACCGGGTACTACTACCAAATCGGTGTTTCCATCAAGGGGAAGTTCACCCCCATTGCCATCCCGGTGCTTTCCAAAATCCCCCTGCTTGGCCCTGTGCTCTTCGAGAACCCGCCCTTGACCTACATCACCCTGATACTCGTGGTGGTCATCCACTTCGTGCTCTTTTACACCCCGTGGGGGCTGCGCAGCCGGGCCGTGGGGGAACATCCCCGGGCCGCGGACACCCTGGGGATTAACGTCTTCCTCGTTCGTTATGTGAACCTGCTCATCGGCGGGGCCCTGGCAGGCCTAGCCGGGGCCTTCCTGACCCTGGAGGCCGTGGGCACCTTCGAGCGGCTGATGACCAATGGCCGGGGGTTCGTCGCCCTGGCCGTGATGATTTTCGGCCGCTGGAACCCCATCCCCGCTTTCCTGGCTTCCTTGCTCTTTGGGTTCGCCCTGGCCCTTCAGACCCAATTGCAGGCCATGGCCGTGGTGAACATCCCCCATCAGTTCATCAGCATGCTACCCTATATCCTGACCATCCTGGTCTTGGCCGGTCTTCGGGGCCGCACCCGGCCGCCGGCCGCGGATGGGATTCCGTACGAGAAAGAGTAAGGCCATGGCCCCCCGCGTGTTGGTGCAGGTCCTCCGGGAACTGGCCCAGGAACAGGGGATACAGTTCCACACCTTTTCCCACGGCTGGATTGTGGTGCTGGAAAAACAGGGGGTGCGGCGCCGCGTCTTCGGCTATGACTTCGACCTCAACGACGCGGTGGCCCAGATGCTGGCCAAGGACAAAAGCGCCACGGCCCGCCTGCTTTCCTTTTATGAAGTCCGATGTGTGGAACACCGCCTGTTCCTGCGGGCCGACAACGAAGCCTACGCGCCCCTGGAAGGCAACTGGCCCGCCCTGCTGAACCTGGCGCGGGGATGGGGATACCCCCTGGTCTGCAAGCCCAACGCGGGGAGCAGCGGCCAAGGCGTCTTCCTGGTGCGGAACGCGCGGGAACTGGAATGGGTGTGCCAGCAACTCTTCCGGGAGCACAAGGCCATTGCCGTGGCGCCTTATTACGACATTCCCAGGGAGTATCGGGCGATTCTGCTGGACGGCGAACCCCTGCTGGTCTACGAAAAGCGCCGGCCCGAAGTGGTGGGCGATGGACGCACCCCTCTGGGCCTGCTCCTCCTGCAGGCGTTGGGCCAGGTGCCCCTGCCCGCGGCCGCGCGCGAGGAAACCTTGCGTTTTTACCGGGACCGCTGGCACGAGGTGCCCCAGGCCGGTCAGAAGTTCCCCCTGATTTGGCGGCACAACCTGGCCGCAGGCGCGCGGCCCGTGTTGCTGGACCCTGGGCATCCCGCCTATGACCACGTGGTGCCCCTGGCGCGACGGGCCCTGGCCGCTTTGGGCCTGCGGGTGGCCGCGGTGGACGTGGTCTACGTGCAGCCCCATGGCGAGTGGCGGGTGCTGGAGGTCAACGCGGGGATTATGATGGAATACTTTTCCCGCAAGCACCCCCAGGGCCGGGAACTGGCCCGACGGGTCTATGCCGCGTTGCTTCAGGCCATGTTCGCGGAAACCCCCGCTCCCGCGGCTGCGCTGGAACACGCCTGACCCGCAGCGGCCCAGGGGCGCACGCCTTCCCCCAGGAGCAGACGATGCGGGAAATCAAACTGCTGCACTTCGCCGATGCCCATATTGGCGCGGTCAACGTGGGACCGCTGGACCCCGAAACCGGTCTCACGGCACGGGTGATGGACTTCCTCCGCGCCCTGGACTTCGTGGTGGAAACCGCGCAAACGCATCAGGTGGACCTGGTCCTCTTCGCCGGGGACGCGTTCAAGAACCCTTTCCCCAACCTCACCCTGCAGCGGGAGTGGGCCAAACGCATCCTCCGGCTGGTCGAGGCCCGCATCCCCGTGGTGCTCCTGGTGGGCAACCATGACCTTTCTCCCATGGTGCAGCGGGCCCACACCCTGGAACTGTTCCGGGTCTTCCCTGTGGAGTGGGTCCGGGTGGTGGACGCCTGGACCGCGCTGGGTCCCGAGCAACTCTTCGATCGGCCCCTTTACCTCATCGGGCTGCCCTGGGCGCACCGTGCCACCATGAGCGCGTGGCAGCCCCAGGCCGGCCGGGACCCCCGCACCTGGCAGGAGGCCATCGAGCAGGCCCTGCGGGCCTTTTGGGAAAACGTGATGGCCCGCAAGCCCCCGGACCTGCCCACGGTGTTGCTGGCCCATGCCTGGGTCCCCGGCGCGCAGACCGGTTCCGAGACGCGGTACTCCCTGGACTATCAGTTCACCCTGCCCGCGTGGTTGGTACGGGACCCCCGCCTGGACTACGTGGCCCTGGGCCATGTGCACCGTTACCAGGTGGTCCATGACGGGCACCCCCTGGTCGTGTACGCGGGGTCCATCGAGCGGGTGGACTTCGGCGAGGCCGAGGAACCCAAAGGGTGCGTGCTGGTTCGGGTCGCGGCGGGCCGGGCCGAACACCAGTTCATCCCCAACCCCTATGCCCGGCCTTTCCACACCATATACGTGCGGGTGCGGCATCCCGACCAGGCCACAGAAGCCGTGCTTCAGGCCCTGGAAGGTCAGAACTTGGAGGGTGCGATGGTCCGGGTCGTGGTGGAGGGGCCGCGGGAGGTTCAGCAGCGCCTGGACGTGCGGAAGGTTGAGCGGGCGTTGCAGGCGGCCCTGCGCTTCGTGCTGGTGCGCCGGTTGCAGGATTCGGCCCGCCTGCGCCTGCCCGAAGGCGAGAAACCCCTGACCCAGTACACACCCATCGAACTCCTGGAGATGTACTGGAAAAGCAAGGGACGCACGCCCCAGGAGTATGCCGCGCTCAAGGCCCTGGCCGAGGACATCATCCGGGAAGCCGAGGACCAGGTCCGGGGTTCCCTGTTGTGAAGGTCGTCTCGTTTGGGGAGCAGACCGATGGTTCGCGTCCTGCGGGTTGACCCACGCCACCCCGCGCCCGAAGTCCTGGCCCAGGCCGGCGAGGTGTTGCGCCGCGGGGGGCTGGTGGCCTTCCCGACGGAAACCGTCTACGGCCTGGGCGCGGATGCCTTCAACCCCCAGGCCGTGGCCCGGATTTTCCAGGTCAAGGGTCGGCCGGCTTCGGATCCGGTGATTGTGCACATCGCTTCCCATGCGCAGTTGCACCGGGTGGCCGCGGAAGTCCCCGCGTGGGCCGAGCCGCTTATCGAACGGTGGATGCCCGGCCCCCTGACCCTGGTGCTGCCCAAACGTCCTGAGGTGCCCGACGTGGTCACCGCGGGCAAGCCCACCGTGGCCGTGCGGATGCCGGCCCATCCGGTGGCCCTGGGGTTGATTCGCGCGGCCGGCACACCGGTGGCCGCGCCCAGCGCGAACCGCTTTGGCCACACCAGCCCGACCCGGGCCGAACACGTACTGGCCGACCTGGGCGAGGCGGTGGACGTGGTGTTGGACGCGGGGCCCACGCCCATTGGTGTGGAATCCACGATTTTGGATGCCACCCGCTTTCCCCCGCGGCTTTTGCGGCCTGGGGGCGCGCCCAAAGAGGCCCTGGAAGCCCTGTTGGGCGTCGCCATCCCCGTGGTCGCGGCCGCGGTTCGGGAAGAGGAGGTCATGGCGCCCGGGATGCTGCCCCGGCACTACGCGCCCCAGGGCAGCGCGCTGTGGTTGTTCGTCGGCCCGGTCCAGCCGGCCCGGGCCTGGATGCAAGCGACGGCGCGAGACCTGCATCGCGCCGGGCGCAGGGTGGGCCTCCTGGCCTTTGATGAAGACCTGGCGGTGCTGGGGGATGCCCTGCCTGCCGAGGTTGCCGTGGTGCGGTTGGGGCCGGAAGCCGACCCAGAGGCTGTGGCCCGCCGGCTGTTTGCCGCGCTGCGGGAGATGGAAGCCCAGGGGGTCGAGGTCATTCTGGCCCGGGAGCCGCAAAGCCCGGGCCTGGGCCTGGCCGTGCGTGACCGCCTGCGCCGCGCGGCCGACCGTATCTTTTCGTAACCGGTTCCTTCACGGCATGCCCCCTGGTATAATGCCCGCCGACCGGCTCTCGGCCCCGGCTGGGGGCTTGGATTCCAACGCGGAGGCTGACCATGAGCGGCAAGAACTTCGACCCCGAGGTCAAGGCCAAAATCATCAAGGATTTCCAACGCCACGAAGGGGATACGGGTTCGCCCGAAGTCCAGATTGCCCTGCTGACCTACCGCATCCGCAACCTGACGGAACACCTGAAGGTCCACAAGAAGGACGAACATTCGCGACGGGGTCTGTTCATCCTGGTGGGGAAGCGCCGCCGGCTGTTGCGCTATCTGCGGGAGAAGGACTACCAGCGCTACCTGGAAATCACCGAGCGGCTGGGCATCCGCCGCACTGCGTAGCCCGTGGCCGCGATGTGGGAACGGGGAACCCCCTTGCGAGATGGGCAAGGGGGTTTTATCCTTTTGTCAGGTTGAATTTCCTTAATGAGGGTCCCTTATGGCGACGCTGCGGGAACAGATATTACAGGTTCTCCCCCGCCTGATAGAGGAAGACCCGGCGTTCCGTCAGACCCTTTTGGACATGCTCCGGCCCTATTTCGCGGACCGGCAGCAAACCGAGGACCGGTTCGACCGCATGCTGGAAGAATTGCGGCGCATGCGGGAGGAATCCGAACGCCGCTGGTGGGCCGCCATGGAGGAATTGCGGCGTATGCGGGAGGAATCCGAACGCAAGTGGGAAGAGCAGCGTCGCAAGTGGGAGGAGCAGAAAGAGGAGCAACAACGCAAGTGGGAAGAGCAAGAGCGCAAATGGGAGGAACAACAACGCAAGTGGGAGGAACAGGAACGCAAATGGGAGGAATCCACGCGCCGCTGGTGGGCCGCCATGGAGGAATTGCGGCGTATGCGGGAGGAGTCTGAGCGTAAATG
>JALXBY010000188.1:0-8291 GCA_026991215.1 Anaerolineales bacterium | reverse complement strand
AATGGGAAGAGCAGCGCCGCAAGTGGGAAGAGCAGCAGGAGGAGCAGCAACGCAAGTGGGAAGAACAGGAACGCAAGTGGGAGGAGCAACAACGCCGATGGGAGGAACAGCAACGCAAGTGGGAAGAACAACAACGCAAATGGGAAGAGCAAGAGCGCAAATGGTGGGAGAACCAGGAGGAAATCCGGAAACTCCGCCTTGACATCCGCGCGCTGGATCGGCGCATCACCACGGTGTTGGGTTCCATCGGCTCCCGTTGGGGGACCCGGACTGAGGCCGCTTTCCGCAACGCGATTGTCGGCATCTTGCGGGAGTTCGTGCCTGAGGTTCAGGTGGAACGGGTCGTGGAGCGGGACGAAGCCGGCGAGGTGTTTGGCCATCCTGCGGACATCGAACTCGACCTGTTCATCCACGATGGCCTGTGGATTTTGGGGGAAATCAAGGCTTCCCTGGACAAGGACGACGTGCACCTTTTCGTGCGCAAGGCCCGGTTCTTCGAAGCCCGCCGGGGCCGCAAGGCCGACCGCTGGATCATCATCGCGCCCATGAGCACGGCCAAGGCCCGGCGCACGGCCCGGAAACTGGGCATCTGTGTGTATACTTTCCCCGACCAGGCCGCCAATGCCTTCACCCCACCATCCGGTACCGAAACGCAGGAGGGATAGCGTATGACATATGAGACATTTGCCCAACCCCGCGTGCATCGTTACGAAGTGGAGGTTGCCGGGAAGACCCTGGTCTTTGAAACCGGAAAACTGGCGTTTCAGGCCAATGCCGCGGTGACCGTCCGCCTGGGCGATACCCTGGTCTTCGCGGCCGCGACCATGAGCGAAGAGGCCCGGCTGGATATCGACTTCTTCCCCTTGCGGGTGGATTACGAAGAACGGATGTACGCCAGCGGCCGCATCCCTGGCTCCTTCTTCCGCCGGGAAGGGAAGCCCACCGACGAAGCCATCCTGGTCGCCCGCCTGGTCGACCGGCCCCTGCGCCCCCTGTTCCCCAAGGACCTGCGCAACGAAGTCCAAATCGTGGTGTATTCCTTCTCCGTGGACGACCAGAACCCCCTGGACATCCTGGCCGTCAACGCGGCGTCCGCGGCCCTGGCCATCTCGGACATCCCCTGGTATGGCCCCATTGCCGCGGTGCGGGTGGGGCTGATTGACGGCGAGTTCGTCATCAACCCCACTTTCCAGGAAATGGAGCAGTCGGACCTGGACCTGCGGGTCGCGGGCACGCGGGATGCCATCATCATGGTGGAATGCGGGGCGCGGCAGGTTCCGGAAGAGACCATCGTCGAGGCCCTCAAGGTGGCCCATGAAGCCATGCAGCCCATCCTGGACCTGCAGGAGCGGATGATTGCGGAAATCGGCAAACCCAAGGTGGAATACGAACCTTTCCACGTCCCCGAAGACTTGATCGAACGCATCCGCAGCGAGGTCACGGAGGAGATTTGGGGCATCCTGGAGCAGGCCCTGGCGAAGAAGGAGCGCAACCAGGCCATCAACACGCTACGGCAGCGGGTGGTGGAGACCTATACCCAGGCCCAGGAGGACGCTTCGACGGAGAACGGCGACGCCGCGGGCGAACCGCCTTCCCCCGTGGTGGTCAAGGCTGCGTTCGACCAGGTCCTCAAGGAAACGGTGCGGCGTTACATTCTGGAGACGGGCCGACGGCCCGACGGTCGGCGGCCGGACGAAATCCGTCCGGTCTGGTGTGAGGTGAACATCAGCCCCCGGGCCCATGGTTCGGGCCTGTTCACCCGCGGGGAAACCCAGGTGCTGACCCTGGCCACCTTGGGCACCCTGGGCGAAGCCCAGGAACTGGATACCCTCATCATCCCCGAAGCCACCAAGCGGTACATCCACCACTACAACTTCCCGCCCTTTTCGACGGGCGAGGTCAAGCCGATACGGGGCGCGTCCCGGCGGGAAATCGGGCATGGCGCGCTGGCTGAGCGGGCCTTGGTGCCGGTGATTCCCCCCGAAGAGGAATTCCCCTACACCATCCGCCTGGTCTCCGAAGTGCTGTCTTCCAATGGTTCCACGTCCATGGCCTCGGTGTGCGGTTCCACCCTGGCCTTGATGGATGCCGGCGTGCCCATCAAAGCGCCGGTTTCGGGCATTGCCATGGGCCTCATCAAGGAAGGCGACCGGTACGTGGTCCTGAGCGACATCATTGGCATGGAGGATATGTTGGGGGACATGGACTTCAAGGTCGCGGGGACGGAAACGGGCGTGACCGCGCTGCAGATGGACATCAAAATCCCGGGCATCACGCCGGAAATCATGGCCCAGGCCCTGGCCCAGGCCCGGGAGGGGCGCTTGTGGATCCTGCAGAAGATGTTGGAAGTCATTCCGGAGCCGCGCAAGGAACTCAAGCCCCATGCCCCGCGCATGGAAATCGTGCACATCCCGGTGGAGCGCATCGGCGCATTGATTGGGCCGGGCGGTCGGGTCATCCGCTCCTTGCAGGATGAGACGGAAACCAAGATTGAAATCCATCCGGATGGTACGGTCTACATCGCCGCGACGGACCTGGAGGGCTTGCAAGAGGCCAAGCGGCGCATCGAAGCCATTACCGAACTGCCCCAGGAAGGCCGGATTTACCGGGGCCGGGTCATCCGCCTCACCGAGCACGGCGCGATCGTGGAAATCCTGCCCCAGATTCTGGGGATGGTGCACATCTCCCAACTGGACCGGGGCCGGGTGGCCCGGGTGGAAGACGTGGTCAAGGTGGGGGACGAAATCACGGTCATGGTCACCCACATCGACCCGGTGACTGGTCGGATACGCCTTTCCCGCCAGGCCGTGCTGGAAGGCTGGACGTTGGAGGAAGCCAAAGCCCACGACCCGGCCATCAGCGGTCGGCCTGCGCCACGGTCTGCTGCGCCGCGCGGCTCGCGGCCGCCCCGTCGTGGGGATGGCCGGCCTCGCGGTCGCCCGCCTCAGGGCCGCCGCTCCGGGCCGCCGCCGCGTGCTTCCGGCCCGCGACGACCGCGTCCCGGTAGCCGCCCAGGGCCGAAGGCCCCGTCCTCCGACGCACAGCCCGAAGCCCCATCGACCGACAGCGAAGCCTGAATGCAGGCCCGGCAGTTGGCCGGGCTTTTTTCGTTTTGGGCAGAACCTTAGGTTTCCCCCAGCCAGCGCCGGATGGTGTCCAGAATTTCCTGTTCTACGCCGGGCCTGGCCCGGAACCAATGGATGCGGGGGTCGTCCATCCGGAACCAGTTGGCCTGCTTGCGTACCAGGACCCGGGAACGCCGGCGGATGCGGCGCACGGCTTCTTCGAAGGAGAGCCGACCCAGGAGATAGGCCGCGAGTTCCGCGTACCCGATGCTGGACATGGCGGGCAGGTCGGGCGTATAGCCCTGTTCGAGCAGGCGCTGCACTTCTTCCAGCCAGCCGGCCTGGAGCATGGCATCGATGCGGCGGTCGATGCGCGCGTAGAGTTCCGGCCGGGGGCGGTAGAGGCCCAGCATCAGGATGCGGTAAGGGGGCGGGGCCTTGGTTTGCTGTTCGGAGAAGCGCCGTCCCGTGGTGAAGATGACCTCCAGCGCACGGACGGTGCGGCGCAGGTTGCGGGGCTGGATGCGGGCCGCAGCCTCGGGGTCGATGCGGGCCAGCCGGCGGTGCAGGGCCTCCGGGCCGATGCGTTCCCCCCAGCGCTCCAGAACCGCGCGCAAGCGGGGATTTGGCGGCACCCGGGGGATGCGCCAGCCTTCCACCACGGCCCATACGTACTGGCCCGTGCCGCCCACCAGCAGGGGAATCTTCCCCCGGCGGTGGATGTCCGCAATGGCCTGATAAGCCGCGTCCTGGTACTGGGCCAGGCTCCAGGTCTCGTCGGGGTCGGCCACGTCGATGAGGTGATGGGGGATGCGCGCCCGCACCGCGCGCGAGGGCTTGGCCGTGCCGATATCCATGCCCCGGTAAAGCAGCCGCGAGTCCGCAGACACGATTTCCGCGTCCAGGGCCTCGGCCAGGTGCAGGGAGACTTCGGTCTTGCCCACCGCGGTGGGCCCGACCAAAACCAGGAGGGGGGGATGCTTCGAGGCGGGAAGCGGGGATGTGCGCATTACGGGCGTATGCCGTTGCAATGCTTTGGGGAACGGGCTGACCGCAGGGGGACGCGTTTCGCTCAGGGCCTTTTTTGGCTTTCGGTCACCTCTTGAATGACATGTCGTGCGAGATGCAGGCTGCTTCGAACCACGTGGTTCAGGTTGGGAACCTGGTTCGCATAGTCACACAGGTTACGCCAGATACGCAGGCTGTTGAGGCGAGAAGCGAGCCGCAGTTTTCCCGCCCTTCGCAGATGCTCCCGCAAAAGGAGGTGGTCACGCGCCGTTCCCGTAGGGCTGAAACCGCGACGAACGGCCCAATGGCGCGTGCAGCCAAAAGCCGCATAATAGGCCCTGCTGGCCGCGGACCGCTGGGCTGCTTCGTGTAGCGGGCTGGAAGACGGCCGCTGCGCCAGCTCCTGGGCCAGTTCCAGGTATGCCCGCCAGTCAAAGGCCATCCCTGTCCTCCGGGGTGCCGAAGTCAGTGGTTATCTGAAGCCACCCCTTGGTGCCCTCCAGGAGATGGCCAAAGGCGCTTTCGGCCTTTTCCAGGCGTTCCAGAACCGACCCGTCGAACGTTTTGGGGCGTACATAGAGGACCAGATACCGGTCTTCTGCGATTTCCGGGTCCTGGTAAAGGGCCATGACCAGCTGGGCCTCGGGGAAGTGCGTCCTGGCCGCCTGTACGGCCACGGGAATCACCCTCACAAGTTCGGGGTATTGGGCCAGATATTCCAGGATGCGTTCGGGATGGCGCAGCTGAACGCCCATTTCTCGCACATCCATCAACACGGATGCGTCCACCGCGAGACTCGTGAATTGCCTGGACATGGTTTTGGGCCTCCATACCGGTTCCGGGGAAGCACAGCCCCATTATACAAGCGGCAGGCGCCAGAAAGTCCGTATGGTCAGGTGGAACAGAAACCTACGGCTACCCCTCGACCCCCTCGAAATGCCGAATCTCCGGTTTTCGGCCTGGGCGAAGCACGATGGCGACCACGTCGATGCGCCAGTCGGCTTCGGCTGGGATGGCGTGTTCGGCCATCCAGTGGAGCGCGGCGTCGTGCAGGCGCTGCCACTTGTGGGGGGTGACCGCTTCCTCGGGCCAGCCAAACCCGCGGCCCGTGCGGGTCTTGACCTCGACGAAGACCCACACCGTGCCATCCCGGGCCACCAGGTCGATTTCGCCATAGGGCGTGCGCACGTTGCGGGCCACCACCTGCCAGCCCCGGCGCTGTAGGTAGCGGGCGGCCAGGGCTTCACCCTGCCGGCCGAGCTCGTGCGTGCGGCCCATGATGTGGGCAACTCCAATCCAAACACCGTTGTATTTTCACACGGAGGTACAGAGAACACAGAGAGAATTTTGTTTTTCCAACGAACCCTCTGTGCCTTTCGTGTCTCTGTGTGAGCCTATGTTAGCCCGTGAGCTGGCGCTGCCACCAGCGCTGGAGCCGCTGCTTCCACGAGGGGTGGAAGTGCTGGCGGCGTTCCTGTAACCCTTGGTAAAGGGCCTCCAGCTCCCGGGCCGTGTTGCGCACGTCGAAACGCTGGGCCCGTTTTCGGGCCTGGGCGGCCATGCGCCGGCGCAGGTCCTCCTCGCCGATGAGTCGGCCCAACGCCGCGGCCAGGGCCGCGACGTCGTTTTCCACCAGGAAGCCGGTTTCGCCATGCACCACCACGTCCTCCACACCCGGCGCGCGCACCGCGGCCACGGGCAGCCCCGCGGCCTGGGCCTCGATGACCGAAAGGGGATGCACCTCGGTCAGGGACGCGGTGGCGAACACGTCCGCGGCCGCGAGATACCGGGGTACGTCCTCATGGGGGATAAGGCCGGTAAAAGCCACCCGGTTGCCCAGGCCCATCTGCCGGGCCGTTTCCTGCAGGGTTTCCCGCTCAGGCCCTTTGCCGATGAAAAGCAGGCGGGCCTGGGGGTACACCGCGGAGACCGCGGCAAAGGCCCGGAGCAGGAACCCCAGGTTCTTTTCCGGACCCAGCCGGCCCAGGTAGGTCACCACCACGTCCTCCCGGCTCCAGCCCCAGGCCTCGCGGGGCACGGGTTCGACTTCTTTTTGAAAAGGCGTCAAATCCACGCCGTTGGGGATGATGTGCACATCGACGTCCACGCCCAGGCGCTCCAGCATGGCCCGTACGCCCGGCGAGGGCGCGATGACCGCGTCCACCTCCCGGCAGAAGCGGGGGAGGTAGGTCCGCAGCAAGGCATCCCCCAAGGTTGGGGGAAGCAGGGGCAGGTAGGCCCGCATGTACAGGTCGTACCGGGTGTGGTTGGTGAACACCACGGGGATGCCCCAGGGCCGACCGTAGCGCAGGGCCAGCTGGCCGCTGATGAAGGGATGGTGGGCGTGGAGCACGTCCATGGTGGTGACCAGCATCCGGGCCGGACGTGCATAGCGCATGTTCACCGAAAGGCCCTGCTGGCGAACCCGCAGGTTCAGGCCCGGGGAACGTATGACGCGCGGGTCGTCGTCGGGTTGGGGGTCGCCGAAGGTGAACACATAGACTTCGTGCCCCCGCGCCTCCAGGGCGCGGCGGGTCACGTCGATGTGGATGGTCACCCCGCTGATGTGGGGCCGGTAGAGGTCGGCCAGCATGCCAATGCGCATGGCGGTCCTACCTGGAAGCAGGGCAGCGCCAGGCCACCAGCAACCGCCAGAGGAACAGCCCCAGCGTGTTGAAGGTGAAGGCCGCAACCACGAACATGGGCGCAATGGGTTGCATCAGCAACACCCCCCGCAGGCTCAGGGCCAGGGGCGTGGCCAGGCCTTCGGCCCAGACGAGGCGCAACCACCAACGCCCCTGCCGGGCCTGGGGGAAGCGCAGCAACCCCAACGGCCCCGCGGCCAGGTACCAGGCCAGGGCCGCGAGCACCGCGGTCAGCGCCAGGCGACCAATCTGGCCCTGGGTGCCATGCACGAGAAACCCGATGGTCGTCATCAGGGCCAGCACCACGGCATCCCCAATCCACAGGGTCTGGTTCCGGCACATGGTTCCACCTCGCAGGAAGAAGTTGGACTTTCCACGTCCCTATTTTGCCGATGCCGCAGCCTGTTGGGCCAGGGGCGGTACGCGGGTGTGCCAGTCGGTGGTCATCTGGTAGACGTGGGCGGCTGCGAACATCCGGGGTTCCTCGAAGGGCGGGGCCAGGAGTTGCATGCCCACGGGCAGGCCGGCTTCGTCGAAGCCCACGGGGAACGCGATGCCCGGCACCCCCGCGAGGTTCGCGGGCAGGGTGAAGATGTCCTCCAGGTACATGGAAAGGGGGTCCTGGGTTTTCGCGCCGATGGGCCAGGCCGTGCTGGGGGCCACGGGCGCGGCAATCAGGTCCACCTGCTGGAAGGCCTGTTCGAAGTCCCGGCGGAACAGGGTGCGCACCTTCTGGGCCTTGGCGTAGTAGGCGTCGTAATAGCCCGCGGAAAGCGCGTAGGTGCCCAGCATGATGCGTCGCTTGACCTCGGGCCCGAAAAGTCGGCCCCGGGTCTTGAAGAAGATATCCCACATGCTCTGCCCTTCGATGCGGGGGCCGTAGCGGATGCCGTCGTAGCGGGCCAGGTTGGCCGAGGCCTCGGAGGGCGCGATGATGTAGTACACGGGCACCGCATAGGGTGTATGGGGCAGGGAAATCTCCACGATGTCCGCACCCAGGCTTTCCAGGTGTTCGATGGCCTGCCGCACCAGCCGCTCCACCGCGGGTTGGATGCCCTGGGTGAAGTACTCCTTAGGCACGCCGATGCGCAGGCCCTTGAGGCTCGGCTCCTGGGGAAGCCGGATTTCGGGCACCGGGACGTCCATACTGGTCGCGTCCTTGGGGTCCCGGCCGGCCATGATGGAAAAGAGCAGGGCCGCGTCCGCCGCGGTAAGGGTCAGGGCACCCACGGTATCCAGGGAAGAGCCGTAGGCCACCAGGCCGTAGCGGGAGATGCGGCCATAGGTGGGCTTGAACCCGGTGACGCCACAGAAGGCCGCGGGCTGGCGGACGCTGCCGCCGGTATCCGTGCCCAGGGCCGCAGGGACCATGCGCGCCGCGACCGCGGCCGCGCTGCCGCCGCTGGACCCGCCCGGCACGCGCTGGGTATCCCAGGGGTTGTAGGTGGGCCCGTAGGCCGAGTTTTCCGTGGAAGAACCCATGGCGAACTCGTCGGTGTTCGTCTTCCCCACGATGATGGCCCCGGCCTCCAGCAGGCGGGCCACCGCGGTCGCGTTGTAGGGCGGCACGAAG
>JALXBY010000187.1 GCA_026991215.1 Anaerolineales bacterium | reverse complement strand
GCTGAAGTTTTCCACCCCCAGGGCCGGCAGCGCGAGGAGGGCCGTGTACCCCCACAGGGCCGGACGCAACGCCCGCTGCCAAAACCGAAAGCGTTGTGGGAAGTAGGAAGTCAACCCCTGTTCCAGAGCCAGGTAAAGGGGAGGATAGGGCAGGTACGTTACCGGCCAGTACCCTTGCCAGGCTTCGGGAAGGGCCTGGGCATGGGCCATGAGCACCACGCCCAGGGCCAGCGTGACCCAGTACGGCCACCGGGTGGCCCAACTCCAAAGGAGCAAGATGAAAGCCAAAACGAGCAAGGCCAAAAGGCCGACCGGCCTCCCTTGGTCCAGGGCCTCAACCCAAAGGCCCAGGGCCGGCAGCAGCCCAGGTAGAACAACGCTCCATGCCCAGGAGCCGCGCAGCGCCAAGGCCACCACGCCCAGGAGCAGCAAAAGCAGGCTACCCTGCCACAGGCGGGCCTCGGCCCGGGTCTGGGCCAGGCCCAGGGTTTGCCAGATGTCCTCCCACAGGGGCTGGGCCACGCCGTACCCGAAGACGAACAACAACGCAGCCCCGCCAGCCAGCAGGCGGTGCCGTCGTAACCCGCTGCCGATGGCATACACCAAAGCCCCGGCCATCAACAGGAGGCCAATGACCGCCCGCTGCCCGACGCCCGAAAGCAACGCTCCAGTGACCAAAAGCAGCCAGCCGCTCACCCACCAGGGCCATGGGGAAGCCCCTGCCCGGCCCCGCACACGGCTCAGGGGCAGGGCCACCAGCCCATAGACAAGGCCAATGCTGGCCACGGTGACGGCCAGCCGGGTTTCAAGGGCTGGTTGGGGCAGGCCCAGGGCGAACGCGAACCAGTACAGGGTCCAGGTCAACGCCGTCCCGTCCCAAAGGGGCACGGGCCAGACCCGGAGCGCGGTGAGGAAGAAAACGACGAGGAAAATCCAGTTCAGGGCCGCGGCGACCCGCAGTTGGGGCAGGGGCACATCGCCAAGGAAGCGCAGGGCAATCATCCAGCCCACTGCGAACAGGCTGTGCAGGGTGCTGACCACGCCCAGCAGGTAGCGCGGGGGCGCGGCCAGTTCCGGCTGCTTCCGCCGCAGCACCCACACCCAGACCCAGAGCACGGTGAGCATGGCCTGGGTCAGGGGCGGGCCGAAGAGCATCTGATTTTCCGGCGTGGGGAACAGGGCGAAGGTCAGCCACAGCGCGCCCACGGGCATGGCCGCCGCGGTCAGCAGCGCGAACCAGCCGCTGCGGAAAAGCCACGTCCCCAGGACCCAGAACAGGCCCACGGTCAACGTGGTCAGGGCCATGGCCAGGTGGAACGCGGGGCCCCGGGGCAGCCTGAAGACTTCCTGAACCAACACGTACACATCGGCCCAGAGGAAGAAGGTGGCCAGACCGTAGAACACCGAGGCCCCGGGCCGGAACACGAACCACAGGCCCAACGCAATCAGGAAGAAGAGGAACGT
The DNA here is from genome assembly GCA_026991215.1 of Anaerolineales bacterium. GTDB lineage: Bacteria > Chloroflexota > Anaerolineae > Anaerolineales > DRMV01 > S139-71. The sequence continues at coordinate 163 of JALXBY010000187.1, read as the reverse complement.
ACCGCCCCACAGCACAGGGAGCCGCAACCCCGGAATCCGGGCCAGCAGCAACGCGGCCGAAGCCACCAAAAACGCGCCGATGTAGACCAGGACCTGCATCCATACGGCCCCGGCCTGGGGCGCGGCCTCATGGCTCTGGCCCTGGGGCGGAGGCGCGGCGGGT
>JALXBY010000186.1 GCA_026991215.1 Anaerolineales bacterium | reverse complement strand
CTTCGCCAGGCCTGCACCACGGCCTCAGGCGAGCCGTAGCGGACCCGGTCGTGGGCCCAATGGGCCAGGAGGGTATCGGGCACCGTCTCCCGGGGCAGGCCGTAACTGCGGGGTTCGAACAGCATGTATACCCTTGGCAACCAACCCCATGGGGGCCAGCAGCCGCCGGGTCAGGGTATCGAGGGCTGGGAGCGCCTCCCGGAACGCGGCCAGGCCAAAGAGCACGCCGAAACTCAGCCAGGCCCAATATAGCAGGGCCAACCGGTGTGACCGCATCACTCCCCTTCCCCCTGCCTGACCACTGTCCACTCGACCACCGGCCGCTGGTCACTCTCCACCGACCACTGTCCACTGACCACTCGGTATTCGTAGACTTCGCGTTCCTCCAGCGTTCGCGCCATGGCCTCTTGCAGGGGTAGGCGGGCTTCCAGGTCGCGAATGCGTTCCAGCCGGCTGCGGGTGGCCGGGTTGCGGCTCACGATGGAGCAGCAGTCCTTGTAGGGTTCCAGCACCAGGGCGTAGAAGCCCAGCCGCTCGCCCTGGTCGATGATTTCCTGCTTGTTGAAGGCGAGAAGGGGCCGGAAGAAAGGCAGGGAAACGGCCTCGTCCACCGCGGCCAGGTTCTCCATGGTCTGGGAAGCCACCTGGCCCAGGCTATCACCCGTGAAGATGGCCTGCCCGCCTTCCTGCCGGGCCAGGTGCTCCGCAATGCGGGCCATGAAGCGACGGAACAGTACCAGTTCGTAGCGCTGTTCCCGGCCCTGCAGGTCCAGGGTTGCGGCCATGAAGTGATGGTAGGGCAGGTAATGGACCCGGAGCCGGGGCAGGTAACGGGCCAGGTGTTGGGCCAGTTTGCCGGCCCGGCCCTCGTGGGCGTGGCGGGCCTCGGTGAACGCGTGGAAGTGGACCAGTTCCACCTCGACCCCGCGGCGGGCCATGTACCAGGCGGCCATGATGGAATCGATGCCGCCGGAATACAGGCCAAAGGCCCTGCCGGAAGCGCCCACGGGCAGGCCGTGGTGCCCAGGGTGCTTTTCCGTATAAAGGAAGGCCCGGCCGGGCAGCACGTCCACGTAGAAGGTGACCTGGGGCGTGGTCAGGTCCACCTTCCAGCCCACGGCCTGGACCACCGCGGCGCCCAGTTCCCGTTCCAGTTGCAGGGTGTTTAGGGGGAAGCGTTTGTCCACCCGCCGGGCCCGCACGGCGAAGGTGGGCGGCTGCGTGTAGCGGGCCTGCAGCGCGCGGGCCATGGACTGTACGGCCGCGTGCAGGGCCTCGGGCGTCGCGGGTTCCACCACGTGGGGCCGGGTCCACCAGGCCACGCCAAAGACCCTGGAGAAGTCCAGGTCCTCATGGGGGCTTTCCACCAAAAGCCGGCCCTGCCAAAACCGCACCTTGGTGACCGGCAATTGCGCGCGGATGTTGCGCTGTAACTGCAGGATGAAGGCCCCCCGGTTCTGGCCCTTCAGGCCGACTTCGCTGCTGTAGTGCACCAGGTACAGGGGCATATGGCCTCCTTGCATCCCATAAGCGTTCATCCCAGGGCGAACATTCATTGTACCCAGCGGGGCAGGTTGGGCGCGTTGCGAGGGTGGACCGGTTGCCCCCCGTTCCCGGCGTCGAAGGC
>JALXBY010000185.1 GCA_026991215.1 Anaerolineales bacterium | reverse complement strand
GTAAGAAGCCCAGGCCCGCCGCACGTCCTCCAGGGGCACAGGCCGGGCAAAGCGCACGCTCACCGCCAGGGTGTGGCCATCCCAGACAGGTACTCGATGCACATGGGGGCTGACCACCACATCGGCCAGGGTCACCGCCTCCCCCTGGAGGCGGCCCAGCAGTTTGCGGGGTTCCCAGGCCAGTTTTTCCTCTTCCCCCGGAATATAGGGGAGGACGTTGTCCAGGATGTCCAGGGAGGCCACGCCAGGGTACCCCGCGCCGGAAAGGGCCTGCAGGCTGACCACCACCACGGCCTCCACGCCAAAGGCCCGGTGCAAAGGTGCAAGCGCGGCCACCAGCCCCGTGGTCGTGCAGTTGGGGTTGGTCACGATGCCGGCCGGCCACCCCCGCCGTTTGCGCTGCACCTCGACCAGGGCAATGTGCTCCGGGTTGACTTCGGGCATGAGCAAGGGGACATCAGGCTCCCGCCGGAAGGCCGAGGCGTTGGAGCAGACCCACACGCCCGCCTGGGCCAGGGCGGGTTCGATTTCCCGGGCCACGGAGGCAGGCAGGGCAGAAAAGGCCAGCCGTGCACCGGCCTGCTGCACAGCCTCGACCGTGGTGGGCAGCAGGGGCATCGCGGCGGCCCAGGCCGGCGGCGCTTCCCCCAACAGCCAGCGCACGGTTTCGCCGTAGCGCTTCCCGGCCCGGCCCTCGGAGGCGGTCAGCGCGACCACCTGGAACCAGGGATGGCCGTCCAGCATCTGGACCAGCCTCTGCCCCACCGCGCCGGTCGCGCCCAGCACGGCCACAGGGATGCGTTCGTCCGTCATGGGGCACCTCCACCACCGGGGTTGTTCTTCATGGTCGTTGGGAAGGCGGTTCTCCCCCTTCATCTTCCGACCCTGGGGGGAGCAAATCCGCGCGAATCAGGATGGGGTACCGGCCGCCGCCTTCCAGGGGCGCGTAGCGCAGCACGTACCCCCACTGCTCCGGCCGCGCTTTGAGGTCCTGACAGGTTTCCGGGTCCCGGGTGCACAGGCGCGGGTCCCCCATCACGATGAGGTCCACCCGCTGTTCCCGCAAGAACACGGCCAGCGGCTTCCCCGAAGCCCGGAAGGCGTCATCCAGGCTGACGAACTGGGGACCGAAGTACACCACCCACTCCCCATCGGTGCCCAGGGTGTAAAGGGTGCGGTCCTTGGGTAAAGGCAGATGCCGGATAAAGCGGGCCACCGAGGGCACCCGCCGGGAGGGGTCCTTGAGGCTTTGAATCCAGTAGGTCACCGTGCGGTCGCCGAACAGCCGCCAACTCAGGGCCAGCACCGCGAGCAGCGTGCCCCAGTAGGCCAGCCCACGCAGGTTCCGGCGTCGCGCCCAGTCCTGCCATCCCACACCCAGAACCAGGCCGTACCCCATGAGGCTGGCCACCCAGCCCAGGTACAGGTAGTGCATGTGCGGGTAAATCAGCAGCACGTTGACCATGCTCTGGCCCAGGACCAACCCGGCGGCCGTAATCTCCGCCGCGTATTCAGGCCAGCGGCGCCAGGCCACAAACAGCCCGGGCCAGGCGGCCAGCAGGAAGTACAGGGCCAGGCGCTTCTTGGAATAGAACCGCTTGAGGGCATAGGGCCGCTTCAGGGGCGGCAGGTCGAACAGGCTGCGGAAGTTGAACAACACGTGGTCCCGAAACAGGTCCGGCCGCTCCCGGAACATGGCCCAGAGGCTATCGGTGCGGGAGAAGTAGCGCTCGATGTAGCGGGTGTTCACCCAGGGGTCGGGGATGGGGTCGCCCATATCGGCCCGGCGCACCACGAAGTGTTGGGAAAAGGCCAGAAGCAGCCGGTCGCTGCGGTAGGGGCTTCCCCAAAGCATCAGGGGGATGAGCAGGGTCGCCCACAGGGCCCCGCGACGCCAGGAGATGCCCTCGAACCGCCGGCGCAGCCCCAGGGCCAGGGCCACCAGGAACAACACCAAAGCCGGCATCGTCAGGCCCGGCCGCACGAACGCGCTCCAGCCCAGGACCCAGGCCGCGTTCATCCAGCGCATCCAGGTCGGCGCGTCCTCGTCATGGCCCACCACAACCCAGCCCAGGCCCAGCACCACGGCCCAGAACACGGAAATCCGCGGCCAGACCCGGGCCTGGCCCTGGGACATCAACAGCACCATTGCGGCCCAAAACGCGGGGGGCCGGGCCACCCGCATCCGCCGCAGCGCGAGGTAAAACAACACCGCGGCCAGGATGCCCACCCACCGGTAACTGTGGTAGTACAGCCGCAGGGGTTCCGGGTCGAACAGGGCCAGGAAGCGGTACCAGAGGGGGTACAGGGGGCCGTATTCCGCGGGCCAGGCCAGGATGGGTTCCCGCAAGGCCCGCCACAGGTCTCCGGTCTCGTCGAAGAGTTCGATGTTGACCACTTCTTCCAAAGGAAGGAAGAAGCGCCAGGCCCACCACAACAGCAGGACGCTCAGGGCCAAATCTACGGCCAGGGAAGCCACGCGTTGTGCCCGGTCTGCCCGTTGCAGTACACTTGAACCACGCTGCCACCAGGAGGAACGCGTCATGGCCCAGACTCCCAGGGTTCTGGCAATTGTACCCGCCAGAGGGGGGTCCAAAGGCATCCCCCGCAAGAACATCCGCCTGTTCGCGGGGCACCCCTTGATTGCCTACAGCATCGCGGCCGGCCTGCAAGCCCAAAGGGTGGACCGGGTCATCGTTTCCACCGACGACGAAGAAATCGCGGCCATTGCCCGGGAGTACGGCGCGGAGGTGCCCTTCCTGCGGCCGGCCCACTTAGCCCAGGATGATACCCCTGATTACCCTGTGTTCCGGCACGCGCTGGAGTGGCTGGCCCAACACGAAGGGTACCGCCCGGATGTCGTGGTCCAGCTCCGGCCCACAAGCCCCCTTCGGCCCCGGGGCCTGGTCGATCGCGGCGTGGAAACCCTGCTGGCTCACCCCCAGGCCGATTCCCTGCGGGCCGTGATGCCGGCCAAGCAAATCCCCTACAAGATGTGGCGCATGAACGACCAGGGCTTCCTGGAACCCCTGTTGACCGTAGCGGGCATCGCCGAACCCTACAACGCGCCCCGGCAGCGGCTGCCCCAGGTCTACTGGCAGACTGGCCACCTGGACGTCTTCTGGACCCGAACCGTGTTCGAGAAAGGCTCCCTGACCGGGGACGTGGTGCTCCCCCTGCTGGTGGACCCGGACTACGCCGCGGACCTGGACACCCCCTGGGACTGGTCCAGGGCCGAATGGCAGGCCCTCCATCGGGACCTGGATATGGTCTGGCCCGGCCGCCGGCCCCGGCCCATGCCGCCGCGCATCGACCTGGTGGTGCTGGACTTCGACGGCGTGTTCACCGACAACCGGGTCTGGGTCGATGAGACCGGCCGGGAGATGGTCGCAGCCCATCGAGGGGATGGCCTGGGAATACGGAACCTGCAACGGGCCGGAATTCGGGTCGTGGTGCTTTCCAGCGAGGAAAACCCGGTGGTGCAGGCCCGGTGCCAGAAGTTGGACCTGCCGGTCTACCAGGGGGTCCGCGACAAAGGCCGGTTCTTGCAATCACTGCTTGAGAAATATCAGGTGCCGGGGGACCGGGCGGTCTATCTGGGCAACGACGTGAACGATCTGCCCTGCTTCCCCCTGGTGGGCTGGGCCGTCGCGGTGGCCGACGCGCATCCCCAGGTCAAGCGTGCGGCCGACTACGTCCTGCAGCACCCAGGGGGCCATGGCGCGATTCGGGAACTCGCGGACTTGATTCTGGCGGCCATGCCCGCCCCCTCGTGAGCCGGTTTTTGGGACCACATCGCGACCTGCTTCGAGCCGCAGGGGGCCGGTTCACCAGCCCTTCCCCAACGGCCAATAACAGGGCTTTGGGGTACAATACTGCGCACATTCCCGGAAGGTGGAGGTCTCGGCCATGAGTTTTCCCAAACTGCCCTCCCGTTCGGAGAACTTCGCGGAGTGGTACAACCAACTCGTGCTGCGGGCGGAACTGGCCGATTACGCGCCCGTGCGCGGGTGCATGGTGATTCGGCCCTACGGCTGGGCTTTGTGGGAGAACATCCAGCGCGCCCTGGACAAGCGCTTCAAGGCCACCGGACACCAGAACGCGGCGTTCCCGCTGCTGATTCCCCTGTCCTTCTTCGAGAAAGAGAAGGAACACGTGGAGGGCTTCGCGCCAGAACTGGCCGTGGTCACCCATGGCGGTGGCAAAAAACTGGAGGAACCCCTGGCCGTGCGGCCCACGTCGGAGACCATCATCGGCTACATGTGGTCCAAGTGGATTCGCTCCTACCGGGACCTGCCCCAACTCCTCAACCAGTGGGCCAACGTGGTCCGCTGGGAACTGCGGACCAAGCTCTTCCTCCGTACCTTAGAGTTCTACTGGCAGGAAGGCCACACCGCGCACGCCACGCGGGCGGAGGCGGAAGAGGAAACCCTGCGGATGCTCCGGGTATACGAGGACTTCGCGGTGAACGAAGCGGCCATCCCGGTGGTGCCGGGCCGGAAATCCGAAAGCGAGAAGTTCGCGGGCGCGGTCACCACCTACACCATCGAGGCCATGATGGGCGACAAACGGGCCCTGCAGGCCGCGACCTCCCACTTCCTGGGCCAGAACTTCGCCAAGGCCTTCGAAATCCGCTATCTGGACCAGAACAACCAACTCCAGTACGTGTGGACCACCTCCTGGGGCCTTTCCACCCGCTTCATCGGCGCCATCATCATGGTCCACGGCGACGACCAGGGGCTGCGGCTGCCCCCGCGGCTCGCGCCCATCCAGGTGGTCGTCGTGCCCATCTGGAAATCGGGGGACGACGAAGCCCGCATCCTGGAAGCCGCCCGAAACGTGCGGGACCGCATCGCGAGCATCGTGTACCGGGAACAGCCGATTCGGGTCCACCTGGACGACCGGGACAACGTCACCCCCGGCTTCAAGTTCAACGACTGGGAACTGCGGGGGGTGCCCGTGCGGGTGGAACTGGGTCCCCGGGACCTGGCCGCAGGCACGGTTACCCTGGCCCGTCGGGACAAGCCCGGCAAAGAAGGCAAGCAGACCGTGGACATGGACGCGCTGCCCGAAGTGCTGCCGCGGCTTTTGGACGACATCCACGAAGGCCTCTACCAGCAGGCCAGGGCCTTCCTCGAAGCCAACCTGCACGAACCCAAGACCTACGAGGAACTCAAGGCCGTGGTCCGGGACGGCTGGGCCCTGGCCTGGTGGTGCGGCAGCGCAGACTGCGAGGCCCGCATCAAGGCCGATACCACCGCGACCAACCGCTGCATCCCCCTGGAGCAGCCGGAAGGTCAGGGGACCTGCATCGTGTGCGGTCGGCCGGCCCAGGTCAAGGCCATCTTCGCGCGGGCCTATTGAGCAACCTTTTCCGAAACTAAGGATGGTGTGCCATGCCGCCTTTGCGCCGTCGTAAACACCGGGTGGCCCTGGGCCTGGGCAGCAACCTGGGCGACCGGGAAGCCGCGCTGCACCAGGCCCTCACCGGCCTGCTGGACGCGGTGGAAATCGACGTGGTCTCTTCCATTTACGAAACCCGGCCCGAAGGGGTGCGGGACCAGCCGGCCTTCCTCAACGCGGTGTGCATTGGAACGACGGACCTGGACCCCCAGGCGTTGCTCGCCTTCGTCAAAGGCCTGGAAGCGAAACTGGGACGGAAGCCAGGTCCCCGCTGGGGCCCGCGGGTCATCGACATCGACCTGCTGCTTTACGACGACCTGCAGTTGGAAACCCCGGACCTGACCCTGCCCCATCCCCGGATGGCCGAACGGCCCTTCGTCCTGGTCCCCCTGGCCGAAGTCGCCGGGACGTGGCGGCACCCTGGCCTGGGGCGCACCATTGCGTCTTTGGCCGCGCGGCCGGCCGGCGGCCAAAGACGCAAT
>JALXBY010000184.1 GCA_026991215.1 Anaerolineales bacterium | reverse complement strand
TGGCCCGGAAATTCCCCTGAATGCCCTCCCGCCGGGGTCCTTCCTCGTCCACACCCCTTTTCGGCTGGCCGCGCCCTACTTCTCCCGCGACGAGCGGGATTTCTACCTGCTGGACAATCCGGTGCGGCGGGAGCACACCTTTGACATCCCCATGGTGGCTTCCACCGGATGGAAAGGCGCGCTGCGCGCGGCCATGCGCCAGGCCGGGATGCTCACCCCCGAAAGCGAGGTGCGCCTCTTCGGGCAGACCAAAGGGGAGGAAGGCGGCGCCCGGGGACGGCTTCATTTCTTCCCCTCGTACTTTTTCCAGGCCGAGGTGCATCTGGAAGTGCTCAACCCCCATCCCCGGGAGACCGGCGCGGGGTCTCACCCCATCCTGATGGAAGTGGTCCCTCCGGGCGCGGAGAGCGAGTTCTGGTTACTTTACGTTCCGCTGTGGCACGCGACCGCCGATGCCGCCCTGCGTCAGGCCGTGGAGGACCTGCCCCGGGTGGTGCAGGGCGTGCGGGCCATGCTCACCGAATACGGTTTCGGCGCCAAAACCAGCGCGGGCTTCGGCCGGGCCGAGGATGCGCTCCCCGAACCCAAAGGCACGCTGCGCATGCGTTGGGGCCGGGACGTGCTCACGCCTCCTCCCATGCCTGCCCTTCGCCATCTGGTCCGCCAGGCCCAGGTGCTGGCCGAAAAACTGCGGGAGGCCCTTCCATGAGTGAGATGGATTCCCTGGCCCGCCTGGAAGCGTATCGGGACGCACTGCTGGTGGCCGAAGTGGTGGCCTGGATGCACATGCTGGGCAAACTGGACGGCGCCTTCCTGACAGGTGGCAGGGACGTGGACCTGCGGCCTCCCGCCGACACCCCGCCGGACCTCCTGACCCTTCTCCAAGACCCCTGGCCCGGTCAGGTGCTGGCCCGCCTGGCGGACGCGGTGGCGGGTTTCCCCAAGGACTATGTCGCGAGGTCGAGCCTGGCGACCTTCATGGCAAAGCACCGCAAGGCCAGAGGAGGTCTGCCGGGCCTGCTGCGGGACGCCCACGGTCGGGGTTCGGGCACGGAGAAGCCGCCCGTTCAGCCCAAAACCGCGCCATCGAGCGGATGCCGGTGCCTGCATCCCCACGGTGCCGACCCCTCCCAGAAGGACCGTGCTTACATCGCCCGGGCCACGGGTTGGGAGGAAGCCCCACCCCTCACCCCCGAAGACCTGCAAGCCCTGCGCCGGGACCTGTACCCCCGACTCGTTGCCCTGCTTGGGGAACTCAAGGAAAGGCTGACGACCGGGCAACCCGTGGACTGGGACCGCTGGAGGGCCGCGTTCCTGCAAGGGGTGATGCCGGTATTTCGTCGGGCCGTGGCCGATACCCGGCGTCCCTACAACGATGTGACCCTCCTGGACCAGACCGTGGCCACCGTGGCCACCTTCAAGGCCGCGCTGGCCCAGGTCCTGTTGCAAGGCCGCTGGCAGGAGCCGCATCGATACCGTTACCGCTGGCGCTTCCTGCGGGTGGGTCTGGATACCGCGGCCTGGTTGCGTCAGGGGGGAAGTGTGGTTTTCATGTCGCTGCAATATCCGAGCACGGATTTTATCTACGAAAGCCTGAAGACGGTCGCCGGGTTAGACCTCAACGACTACCGCGGCCAGG
>JALXBY010000183.1 GCA_026991215.1 Anaerolineales bacterium | reverse complement strand
AATCAACACCACACCCACCACGATGAGCACCACCGCGATGCCGCCCAGAATGAACGAAATCCACGCCTGCCACGACGAACCGGGCGGCGTCGATGGCTGCCCCGACTCTGGCGTCATCGGTACTTCCGGAAGCGTCATTCTGGCCTCCTGGGATTAAGCGCTTCCAATTATACACGCCCTTCCCGAAAAACGGGATACTTCCCCCACCGCTAATCCATCTCTCAACCACCAACCACCGACCATTGACGAACGACCACCGACCACCGACCATCGACCATCGACCATCGACGATCGACGATCGACGATCGACCACCTACGGATACAATTACTGCCATCCGCCCTTTGGAGGCCAGCCCCGATGCGTGATGCAAAGGAACCTGCCGCGGCCCGGCGCCATGCGTTCTCCTGGCGGGAAGCCCTCTGGTGGACGGTTCTGGTGGCCGTGTTCCTGGCCGGTTGGGGCCTGCGCACCCTGGGCAGGAACTGGGACGAAACCTACGGCCTGCATCCGGACGAGCGCTTCCTGACCATGGTGCTGGTCAGCGTGGAACCTACCTTCTCCCTGGGGGAACTTTTGGACACCGCTCGTTCCCCCATGAACCCGGCCAACCGGGGCTTTGGCTTCTACGTTTATGGTGACCTGCCCCTCTTCCTGGTCCGCTACCTGGCCTACGCCCTCAAGCAGGAAGGGTACGGCCAGATGATGCTCCTGGCCCGGGCCGTTTCCGCGGTCGCGGATACCCTCACCCTGGCCCTGGTGGTGTGGCTGGGGTACCGGCTCCTGGGCCGCCGCGGGAGCGTGCTCGCGGGGGCATTGTACGCGTTTTCCGTCCTCCCCATTCAACAAAGCCACTTCGGTACGGTCGATACGCTGACCGTCTTCTTCCTGACCCTGTGCCTGGTTTTGGCGGTGGAACTGGCCTTACGGCCAGAACCCTTCCGGCCCCCCGCGCTCCTGTGGTTCGCGGCCTTTGCCCTGGCCTATGCCGCGGCCATGGCCTCCAAACTCAGCGCGCTGCCAGCCGCGCTGCTGCTTCCGGCCGCCATCGCCCTGCGCTGGCACCTCCGGCCCCAACGCATGACCCAGGAGGCTGGCTGGGCCGTTACCGGCCTGCTCCTGGCCGGGGCCTTGAGTTTCCTCTTCTTCCGTCTCTTCCAGCCCTATGCCTTCACCGGACCCCAGTTCTGGAACATCCGGCTCAACCCCCAGTGGGTGGCCAACCTCAAGGCACTGCAGGCGCAGACCCAGGGCACTGCGGACTTCCCGCCGGCCATGCAATGGGCGCGGCGGCCCCGCTGGTTCGGCTGGCAGAACTACAGCCTGTGGGGCGTAGGCCCGGGACTGGCCGCCTGGGTGTGGGCCGCGGTCGTGGCCTTGGGGTACCGTTTGTGGAAGACCCGTCGCGGTTCGGCCCTGGCCCTGGTCTGGGCCTGGGGCGTGCTGTACTTTCTCTGGCAGTCCCTGGGGCGGAACCCCACCATGCGCTACTTCCTCCCCGCGTACCCGGCCCTGACCCTGGTCGCGGCCTGGGCCATGGTGCGGGCCTGGGAGGCTTCGGGCCGGTGGCGCCGTGTCGCGGCCCGGGCCGCGGTGCTTCTGGCGGTGGCGCTCACGGCTGGGTGGGCCCTGGCCTTCGTCCA
>JALXBY010000182.1 GCA_026991215.1 Anaerolineales bacterium | reverse complement strand
GGCTCGCCTTTTCCTGAGTACACTCCCCAACCTCCAGGACAATCTTCCTCACCACTTGTGATAAAGGATCAGGGTTATGGGGGTCACACTCTGGCCGATGTCGAAGCCCAGTTCCTTCATCCGGGCCTTGAAGTAGCGGGTGTTCTCCCACAGGCGGTCCACCAATTCGGTGCTTTCCTGCAAGATGCGCACCGCGGCCAGGCACGCGGCGGTATCGGGCACGGTCATGGCGGAAGAGAAGAGGAAGGGTCGCCCCCGCTGCCGCAGCCATTCCACGATTTTGGCCGGGCCAGCCACGTAGCCGCCCACCACGCCAAAGGCCTTGGACATGGTCCCCACCTCGATGTGCACGCGGCCCTGCAGACCGAAGTGGTGTACGATGCCGCGACCGCCGTGGCCCAGCACGCCCTCGCCGTGGGCGTCGTCCACCATGAGCATGGCGTCGAATTCCTCGGCCAGGTCCGCAAGTTCGGGCAGGGGCGCGATGTCGCCATCCATGCTGAACACGCCGTCGGTCACGATGAGGGCCCGGTTGTACTTGTGGCGGTGCTCCTTGAGCAGTTCCCGCAGGGCCTGGGCATCGTTGTGGGGGTAGCGCACGATTTGCGCCCGGCTCAGCCGGCAGCCGTCGATGATGCTCGCGTGGTTGAGTTCGTCGGAGAAAATCACATCCCCCCGGCCCACGATGGCGGGGATGGTGGCCAGGTTCGCGTTGAAGCCCGACTGAAAGGAAATCGCGGCCTCGGCCTCCTTGAATTCGGCCAGGGCCTTCTCCAGTTCCACGTGGAGGCTCATGGTGCCGGCAATGGTACGCACCGCGGCCGGGCCAACGCCGTACTTCTCCAGGGCCTCGCGAGCCGCAGCCACCAAACGGGGGTCGTTGGCCAGGCCCAGGTAGTTGTTGGAACAGAAGTTGAGCACTTTGCGACCATCGACCACCAGCCAGGGCCCCTGCGGGGATTCCACGGTGCGAATGGTGATGTACAGACCCCGGTCCTTGAGGTCCTGCAGGGCCTCGTCGATCCAGGCAAGCACGTCGGCCATTTTGGATGCCTCCTTTGAAGGGGAATGAGGGTGCGGTTGGACGAAACCTGGGGGCATGGCACCCCTCGTCCCGGCTCACGACCAGAGCAGGGACTGCTCGGTCTCCGGGTCGAAGAACTGCACGCGGGAGGTATCCACGCGCAGGCGGACCCGGTCGCCGATGCGCAGTTTCAGGGCCGGGTCTGCCAGGAAGTGGAGGTGGGTTTCCTTCCCCACACGGGCGTTGATGAGGTCGTCCCGGCCCAGGGGTTCCACCAGGTAGACTTCGGCCTCCAGGTGGGCGGGTTCACCATCACGGGCCAGGGTGATGTGCTCCGGTCGGATGCCCATAATCACCCGGCCCCGGCCTGCGGCCCGGCTGCCCCGGTCGGGGTCTACGGCCAGGCGCATGTCGGGGTTCACGGCCAGGTACTGGCCGTCCTGCTGGATGACCTCCACCTGGGTGAAGTTCATGGGCGGGTTGCCGATGAACCCGGCCACGAACAGGGTGCGGGGCCGTTCGTAGAGTTCCTCCGGCGTGGCGAAGGCCTGCAGCCGGCCCTCCCGCATGACCGCGATGCGGTCGGCCAGGGTCATGGCTTCCACCTGGTCGTGGGTCACGTAAATGGAGGTGATGCCCAGTTCCATTTGCAACCGCTTGATTTCCGCGCGCATGGTGAGCCGCAAGCGGGCGTCCAGGTTGGAAAGGGGTTCGTCGAAGAGCAAGAGGGCAGGCTCCTTGATGAGGGCGCGGCCCAGGGCCACCCGCTGCTGCTGCCCGCCGGAAAGTTGCGCCGGGTAGCGGTCCAGCAAATGGCCGATGCCCATCATCTCCGCGATGCGGCGGGCCTTGCGCCGCTGTTCTTCTTCCGGCACCTTCTTGAGTTTGAGGGGGAAGGTCAGGTTTTCGTACACCGTCATGTGGGGGTACAGGGCGTAGGACTGGAAGACCATGCCCACGTTGCGGTCCTTGGGCGGCACCTTGTTGACCACGCGGCCATCGAACCGGATGTAGCCCGAGGTGGGCTTGTAAATCCCGGCAATCATCAGGAGCGTGGTGGTCTTGCCACAGCCCGAGGGGCCCAGCAGGGCCACGAATTCCCCCGAACGAATCTCCAGGTTCAGGTCGTCCACGGCCACGACCTTGCCCCAACGCTTGGTCAGGTGTTCCAGGTGGACCTCCATGCGTCCCCTCCCCTGGCGAGGATGGTCATGCGCCGCCCTTCATGCCCCCGGAGAAGATGCTCAGCAGGTACTCCTGGGTGAACACGAAGAAGAGCAGCACCGGGAGCAACTGGAACAGGCCGACCGCGGCCACCTGGCTGTAGTTGACCGGCGCGGTCTCGGAAAGCAGGCTGTTGATGTAGGTGGCGATGGTGCTCTTTTCCTGCTGGGTCATGTAGGTGTAGGGAATCAGGAATTCGTTCCAGCCCGCGATGAAGGTGAAGATGGAAAGCGCGGCGATGCCCGGCTTGATTTGCGGCAGCAGAATCTTGCGCCACACCAAGAAGCGGGAAGCGCCATCGATGAGCGCGGCCCGTTCGACATCCCAGGGGATTTGGTCGAAGAACCCCTTCATGAGCCAGATGCCCAGGGGCAGTTGCAGGGAGACCATGACCAGGATGACGCCCCCCAAGGTGTTGTACCCGATGCCGCCGATGAGGGGCAACCCCCGGCCCACCACCGGGATGCGGGCCAGCCAGCGGAGCACGAAGTAGATGGAAATCAACAGGGTCACGCTGGGGAACGCGTGCAGGATGAGGGTCAGGGCCAGGAACCCCTTACGGCCGGGGAACCGGATGCGGGAAAGCGCGTACCCGGCCATGGCCGAGATGAGCACCACGCCCACGGTCAGGCCCAGGGCGAGAATCAGGGAGTTCAACGTGACCTTCCAGATGTTGGGGTCCTGCCAAAGGAAGGACCAGTTTTCCAGGGTCAGGCCCCGGAAGGGCCGGCCCTCGATGTCCACGGGAATCAGGCCATGGGTTCGGCGGGAGAAGGTGGAGATGAAAATCCACAGGTAGCCCACCACGATGGGCAGGGTCAACAGGGTCATGAGGAACATGAGGAAGTACATCTGCCGGGGACGCAGACCGGTTCGCAGGGCGCCTTCGTCCATGGTGCCTTCCTCCTCGCACCCAGGGGGTTGCCGCCCGGATTACAGGGTCTCGATTTTCGGCTCCTGAATCAGGGCTTCGAACTGGAAGTAGCGCATGTACACCACGGCCATCACGATGCCGATAAGGACCAGCACCGTGGCCAGGGCCGCGCCAAAGCCCCACTGGAAGTTGCCCCAGTAGTTGCTCAAGGCCCGTTCGTAGGCCCACAGGGACCAGACCATGGTGCCGAACTGCCCCTCGGTGAGGAGCAGAATCTGCTCGAAGGAGGTCAACAGGGAAAGGGTCTGGTAGGTGGTCACGAAAAGCAGGGGCCAGCGAATCAGGGGAAGAATCACGTGACGGATGCGCTGCCACGGGGTGCACCCATCCACCAGCGCGGCCATGAGGTATTCCCGCGGGATGGATTCGATGGCCGAGGTGAAGATGACCATGCCGAAGGATGCGCCAATGAACCCGTTGACCAGAATCACGAACACCCAGGGGTAGATGGGCAGCAGGTTCGTGGTGGCCAGGCCCAGGGGTTGCAGGATGTGGCGGTTGATGATGCCGTAGGGCGCGTCCGCGGCCATGTACTTCCACATCATGACGTAGACCACGGAGGGGGTGAGCCGGGGGAGCAGCCACAAGGCCCGGTAGAGCAACCCGGCCCGCCGGGGGATGTGGGTGGTAATCAACGCGATGACCAGGGCCATGCCCACGTTGAAGAAGGCCAAGGTCAGGGCCACGTACATCAGCGTGTTGCGCAGCACCTGCAGGGTGTTGGGGTGCTTGAGGATGCGCCGGTAGTTCTCCAGGTACACCCACTTCCAGTTCTGGAAGCCCGTGGCCGTGCTCATGTTGGTCATGGAGATGCCGATGATGAGCACCACGGGAATGAAGAAGAACACCACTACGAGCAGCGTGGCCGGCGACATGAAGAGCAGGGCACCGGAGGCGGAACGCAGGTTCTCCCAGGCCCTGCGCCACCACGGACGGGCTTCGACCGCGACACGTTCGGCCTCAATGACGGCCATGGGCACCTCCTATGGGGAAGGGATGCATCCCCCACGGCCCCGCGCCCTGGGCGGATGCGGCCTGGCGGGATGTGGAAAGGCAGTCGGCGGTCAGCAGTCGGCAGTCAGCAGTCGGCAGGCGGTGGTTGCGGGCCGCGGGCTGCGGTAAAGAAAAACCAACGGCCCCGACGCGCACGCGCCGGGGCCGTGGCATGGGTTCATTCCTCAATCAGCACCGCGTCGCCCAATTCGGCCTGCAGCATCTCGATGGCCTGCTTCGCGGCTTCCTGCGGCGGCAGTTCGCCGTTTTCGGCCTTCACCATGTAGTCCCAGAGGATGTCGAAGTAGGGGCCGAATTGGGTGTGGTTGGGCAGGTAAGTGGTGTAGTCCAGCATGTAGAGGGTATCGGCCAGGAACTTCTTGTTCTTGTACTCAGGCACGTTGGCCTGGGACTTCAGGATGCCCAGGTGGGTGCTGCTGACCGCGTGCTTGGTGTTCAATTCCGGCGTGGTGACCTTGGCCAGCACCGCGCACGCGGCTTCCTGATGGGTCTTGGTCGCGCCGGAAGCCTTCTCCGAGGTAATCATGTAGACCAGGGGGTGGGAAAGGGTCACGCCAGGCCGGCCAGGGATGCCCGAAGGCTGGAGCGCGTAGCCGACCCACTGGAAGAGGTACTCCTCACCGCCCTTTTCCTTGACGTAGTTCTCGGCCCAGTCCGCCCACTGCCAGATGCCGCCGTTCCAGAAGAGCACCTCGCCGCTGGTCACGGTCTGGTGCCAGATGGACCACTCGGTGCCGATGTAGTTTTCGGGCGTGATGCCCTCTTCCACCACCCGGCGCTGGAAGGCGTACCATTTTTCCAGCGCGCCCTTGTTGACCACGAGTTTGTCCTGCTCAGGGTCGTACAGCCGGCCGCCATAGGCCTCGTAGTACTGGAGGAAGTCGCTGCCCTTGCGGGGCCGGTGCCAGTAACCGTAGCCCGGCTTGACCACGCCCTTCTGGATGGCTTCCTTGGCCACGGCAATCATGTCGTCCAGGGTGAATTCGCCGTTCTTGATTTTTTCGGGCAGGGCTTCGATTTGCTCGTCGCTCCAGCCCAGTTCCTTGAGTTTCGTCTTGTTGTAGAAGAGAGGTCGGGCTTCGGTATCCTGGGGCACGCCCCAGATTTTGCCGTTCCAGGTCACCGAGTTCCACAGGCTGTCGATGACGTCGTTGAATTCGGGGTACTTGGCCCGGCACCAGTCGAATTCCACGATGTAGCCCGCCTGGGCCCAGACGGGGATGTCCTCATGGCCGGAGAGGATGATGTGGGGTGCTTCGCCCGCGTCCGCGGCCAGGGTGAACTTCTTCTTGTACGCGCCCCAGTCGCCCGACGAATCCAGTTCGGCCTGGACTTCGACCTGGAAGTCGGTCACCTTCTTGGCGGCTTCGGGCAGGGCGTCGGCCCGCCAGTGTTCCACGTTGTTGCCGAAGGCCCAGGCTTTGATCACGATTTTCTGGGGCTGGGCCTCGGCTGCGGCTTCCGTGGGCGTGGCCGTGGCCCGCTGACACCCGGCCGTCAACGCCAAAGCAAGTAACACCGTGAGGACCAACCACCAACGCCTCATACACACCCTCCTTGCAGTGGGATATGCAATTGTGCCTTCGCCGCAGCGCCTCGCGAGCGCGGTCCGCTCGGAAGCCTACGCCTTGTTACACAGAAGCGGCTTTGCCCCAACCCGTAACCACGTCACACCCAAACCCGGCTGGACCTTCTACCCCA
>JALXBY010000181.1 GCA_026991215.1 Anaerolineales bacterium | reverse complement strand
CCGACATCGAGACCAACGCCCGCTACTTCCAGGAGGGCACGGGCTACGACGCGTTGAACATGTAACCCCGTGGGACCTGCCAGCAAGCCCCCCGGAACCGCCGGGGGGCTTGTTTTGACCCACCGGCCAGGAGGACCCCGTGGATTGGATTGAACGGCTGGCCGAAGAGAAGATTCGGCAGGCCCAGGAAAAGGGGGTGTTCCAGAAGAACAAGTACTTCGGCCGCCCCGTGCCCCTGGAGCCGGAAAACCCCCACCTGCCGCGCGAGTGGTGGGCCGCGTTCCACATTCTGGAAATCAACCAACTTGCGCCCCTGTGGATTATGCAGGGCCGCTGGCTTCGGGAAGCGATTCAGGCCTGGCGGGAGGCCCTCCGCTACGTGCTCCGCCGCTCGCCCAAAGGGGACCCGGCCCGGGATGTGGCCCTGCGCCAACTTCAGGACCAGTTGGAAACCATCAACCGGCACATTCAGGAGTACAATTGGCGCATCCCCCGCGGGGCCACGCCCATGGCCCCGTTGCGTTGGGAAGACGAGTACCAACAGGCCGGCGGTCGCTGACCGCCGACCGCCGTTGGGGAAGCAGGTAACGTCCGGTCATGCCTTCCCTGTACCGTAAGTGGCGTCCACGAACCTGGGAACAAATCCTGGGGCAGGATGCGGTGGTGCGCACCTTGCAGCAGGCGGTGCGCAGCGGCCGTGTGGCCCACGCATACCTGTTCGCCGGTCCCCGGGGCACGGGCAAGACGACCACGGCCAGAGTCCTGGCCAAGGCCCTCAACTGCCTGGACCCCAACCCCGACGCCCGGCCCTGCGACCAGTGCGCCCATTGCCAGGCCATCAACGAGGGCCGCTTCCTGGACCTCATCGAAATCGACGCCGCGTCCCACACCGGCGTGGACGACGTCCGGGCCTTGCGGGAAACCGTGCACTTCGCGCCCACCCAGGGCCGCTTCAAGGTCTACATCATCGACGAAGTACACATGCTTTCCACCGCGGCCTTCAACGCGCTGCTCAAGACCCTGGAAGAACCGCCGGAGCACGTGGTCTTCGTGCTGGCCACCACGGAGTGGCACAAGGTACCGGCCACGGTCCGGTCCCGCTGCCAGGTCTTCCCCTTCCGCCGCATCCCCATGGGCACCATCGTCCAGGCCCTGAAACACATCATTGAAGCGGAAGGCCTGCAGGCTGAAGACGCCGCGTTGCGGGCCATCGCCCGCCATGCCGGGGGCAGCCTGCGGGATGCCCTTTCCCTCCTCGACCAACTGGCCGCGTTCACCGAGGCCATCACCTTAGAGCACGTGCAGACCCTGCTGGGCACCGCACCCGACGAAGCCGTCTACCACATCGTGGAGGCCCTGCACCAGGGCCAGGCCGAAGCCGCCCTGCGGGAAATGGCCCGGGCCATGGAACAGGGCACCGAACCCCGGGTGCTGGCCCGCCAGTTGGTGGACTACCTCCGCCAGGTGCTGCTGACCCAGATGAACGCGGAGGACCTGCTCGACCTGGGCGAGGGCTGGCGGGAGCGCCTGCGGGAACACGCCCGGACCCTTTCCCCGGAGACCCTGCTGCGCTGGATACGGCTCTTTCAGCGCGCGGCCACCGCGTTGAGCGCCTCCTGGTACCCCTCCCTGCCTTTGGAAC
>JALXBY010000180.1 GCA_026991215.1 Anaerolineales bacterium | reverse complement strand
TTTCTACGCCCTGCCCCAATCCCCCCAGCAGCTCAAGCAGCTTCTCATGGTCGCGGGCTTCGAGAAGTACTATCAGATTGCCCGCTGCTTCCGGGACGAAGACCAGCGGGGCGACCGGCAGCCTGAATTCACCCAGTTGGACCTGGAAATGGCCTTCGTCAGCCGGCGGGAGGACGTGATGGACCTCATCGAGGGCCTGATGACCGAGATGGTCAAGGCCCTGGTGCCCGAAAAGCGCCTGCTACACGAACCCTTCCCCCGCATGACCTACGACGAGGCTATGGCCCGCTACGGCACGGACCGGCCCGACATCCGCTTTGGCCTGGAGCTCAAGGACGTCACCGACCTGGCCCGGGACGTGGAGTTCAAGGTCTTCGCCCAGGTCGCGCGGAAAGGCGGCCTGGTCAAGGGCCTGAACGCCAAGGGCCTGGGGAACCTGAGCCGGCGGGAAATCGACGAACTGGTCAAGTTTGCCCAGCACCACGGGGCCAAGGGCCTGGCCTGGATGGTGGTCACGGGCGAAGGCGGCATCAAATCGCCCATTGCCAAGTTCTTCACCGAGGGCCAGCTCAATACGTTGCGGGAACGCCTGGAGGCCGAACCCGGGGACCTGCTCCTCTTCGTGGCCGACGTGGACCACGACGTGACCAACGACGTGCTGGCCCGCCTCCGGGTCCATCTGGCCGACCGCTTAGGCCTGCGGGACCCCAACGTGCTGGCCTTCCTCTGGGTCATCGACTTCCCCTACGTCTTCTGGAACGAAGAAGAGAACCGCTGGGACCCCAGCCACCACCTGTTTACCCGGCCCCTGGACGAGGACATCCCCCTGCTGGACACCGACCCCGGCAAGGCCCGGGGCGCGCAGTACGACCTGGTCCTCAACGGCTCGGAAATCGGCGGGGGGAGCCTGCGGATTCACGAGCGCTGGCTGCAGGAGAAGGTCTTCGCCCTTATTGGCCTGGACCTGGAGGACGCGCGGCAGAAGTTCGGCCACATGTTGGAAGCCTTCGAATACGGCGCGCCGCCCCACGGCGGCATCGCGCTGGGTCTGGACCGCATCGTGATGCTCCTCGCGGACGAGCCCAGCATCCGGGAGGTCATCGCGTTCCCCAAGAACCAGGCGGCCCGGGACCTGATGGCCGGCGCGCCCTCGCCCGTCACCGAAGAACAACTGCGGGAACTGCACATCCGGGTCGTGCTCCCCGAAACCCAACAGACCCGCTGACCGCGGACCGCTGCGCACTGCGCCCCGCGCACTGCCCACTGCGCACTGCCAATATTGACGTATTTCCCGCTTTCGGGTACAAACAAGGAAACCTGGAAAAAATGAGGAGAAGACCTATGCGAACACGGCGTTTCTGGCTCCCCCTGGTCCTGCTGAGCATCCTCTGGAGCGCAGCCTGCACCCGCGCGGCCTCAACCGGGATGCCGCCGACGCCCACCTTCGTGCCCATCGAACTGGCGACCCAGAGCGGCCCCCAGGTGCCGCAAATCATGGGTACGCCGGTCCCCGCGGTGGAAGCGGCGACCCCCACGCCCTTCCCCGTGATTATGACGCCGCCGGCCCAGGTCACGCCCCCGCCCACACCCATGCCCCTGCCCTCCCCGACCCCCACGCCCATCGTGGCGGCGACCTCCATGGTGC
>JALXBY010000179.1 GCA_026991215.1 Anaerolineales bacterium | reverse complement strand
CGCCTTCGGCCCCCTGCAGGGCCAGGGGGAAGCACCCCAACACGTACCGGCCCGCGGGGACCCGGTGCAAATCCAGCCCTTCCACGATGACCACGCCGGCCTCCATGAGCACCCGGTGGGTGGGCACCGGGTCGGCAAAGGGCGCGATGGAAAGGTAATCGATGCCCACCAGACGCACGCCCCGGTCCACCAGCCAGCGGGCGGCTTCGGGTGTGAGCGCGGCGTAATCTTCGTGAAACTGCAGGTCCCCCTGGGCCCAGTAGCGGGAATTGCGGGTGCGGAACAGCACCCGTGTGGCTCCGTCCGGCCAGGCCAGGGCCTCCAGCACCGGCACGGTGATGTGTTCCGCGCTTTCGGGCACGGCCAGCACCCAGGCGGGGCCGAAGAAGACCTCCAGGGGGAGTTGTTCCACGGTGACGCCGTTGTTGAGGAAGTGGTCCGGCGCGTCGATGTGGGTTCCGATGTGCACGGTTCCGGCCAGGTAGGAGACGTTGGCCAGCGCGCCGGCATCCATGGTTGCGATGCGTTTGAGTTCGATGGCCGGGTCGCCGGGCCACACAGGGAGTTTTGGGGAAAGAGGCAGGGAGATGTCGTACATGGCGCGCTCCTGGGCAGGGTTTGCGAAGCGGCTCAACCCGCGCGGGTCAGGCGCTGCAACACGATGTCCCGCAACCGCTTTTGAACCTCGTCAAAGGGCGCATCGGCCTGGAGCACCACCCAGCGGTGAGGTTCGGCCTGGGCTAAGGCCAGGTAGCCCTGCCGCACCCGCTGATGGAAGGCCAGCGTTTCCGCGTCCAGGCGGTTCCATTCCCGGCTGCGGGCGCGGCGGGCCAGGCCCACTTCCACATCCACATCCAGGAGCACGGTCAAATCCGGCACCAGGCCGCCGGTGGCCAAGGCGTTGAGCCGTCGCAGTTCGTCTACCGGCAGGCCGCGGCCATAGCCCTGGTAGGCCAGGGTGGAATCCGTATACCGGTCGCACAGCACGATATGACCGGCTTCCAGGGCCGGACGAATCACCCTGGCCACGTGTTGGGCGCGGTCGGCCAGGAAGAGAAAGGCCTCGCTCCAGGCCGTCAGCGGTTCCTGCCGGGCTAAAAGCGCCTGCCGCAACTGCCGACCCAGTTCGGTGCCGCCAGGCTCCTGGGTCCACACCACCCGATGGCCCTGGGCCTCCAGGAACGCGGCCAGGGCCTGACTCTGGCGGCTTTTCCCGCTGCCTTCCGGCCCTTCGAAGGTGATGAAGAAGCCCCGGAGCATGGCTCACACCCGCTGGACGAAGTTGGCCAGCACCCGCAGGCCCGCGGCCTGGCTCTTTTCCGGGTGGAACTGCACGCCGTACAGGTTCCCCCGTTGTACCACGCTGGCATAGCGCAGGCCGTAGTCGGTTTCGGCCACCACGTCCTGGGGGTTTTCGGCCGCGCAGTAGTAACTGTGGTTGAAGTAGAAGTAGGTGCCGTCGGGAATCCCCGCGAGCAAGGGCGAGGGCCGCAGGATGTGCACCTGATTCCAGCCCGTGTGGGGCACCTTCAGGTTGGGATGTTTGGGGAAGCGCAGCACCCGACCGGGCAGGAAGTCAAAACCGGGGTGTTCGCCCATCTCCAGGCTCAGGGTGAACAGGGCCTGCATGCCCACACAGATGCCCAGAAGAGGGACGCCACGGGCCACGGCTTCGCGGACGGCTTCGTCCAACCCCCGGCGGCGCAGGCCGTGCATGAAGTCGCCGAACGCGCCCACGCCCGGCAGCACCAGTTTCGTGCCCCGGTGCACCACGTCGGGGTCCTGGGTGCGGTGCACCCGCGCGCCCACCCGTTCCAGGGCTTTGTGCACGGAAAACAGGTTGCCCACACCCGCGTCGATGAGGACCACGTCCATAGGCCACTCCTTGGAAGGGATGCGTAGCGGTTTGCGGTCGGCTGCCAGCGGTCGGCGGTGAGCCGTCAGCGGACTGCGGACAGCGCATAGCGGACTGCCGACTGCTCACTGCTGACCGCCGATGGCCGACCGCCGATTGCACTCTAACGCGCCGGCTCCGTGCTTGGCTGGGGCGGGTTGTAGAAGTTGTACGCGGCCTCGGCCAGGTCCGCCAGCAGGCCCGCGCCCACGTCCCAGATGATTTGTTCAGGGTGCCAGATGAACGCGCTCAGCACAAAGGTGCCCTTGGGCGTGTGGATGATGCCCGCGTCGCCAATGGTCGTGATGTAGCCGTTCAGGTTGGAGACCCAGCCGTGCTTGTGTTCGATTTGGGTCCCATCCGGGATGCCGGCCTCGAAGAGCACTGCGATGCGGTTCTCGCCCAAAATGGCCAGCATGGTCTGGCATTCGTCTTGGGTAATTTCGTCGCCAAAGGCGGCCCGTAGCGCGCCGGTGTCGTGATACGCGCAGCGGTAGATGTCGGCCAGCAGGGTGCCCATGTCCGCGGGGCTGGTCTGATTGTAGGGGTCCGGGTCGGTGAACACGTCCTCCCGGGTGTTCCCTGGGGTTTCGAAACGTTGCAAAAGCGGGGAGCCAGGCGCGAAGAAGCCTGCCAGGAAGGTGTTCTCCAGGCCCAGGGCCTGCATGTCCTCGGTCACCAGCAGGGGACCCAGGTTGGGGTCGAGCACGTTCTTCATGAGCCAGTCGGCCGCCTCGTTGCCCGATTCGGCAATCATGTTCTCCAACTGCCGGGCCACTTCGGGCGGTATGCGCGTGCCATCCACCCGACGGAACACCGAGACCATGATGGGGATTTTGATGACGCTGGCCCCGGTGAAGGCCACATCGGGCGGCACCGGGATGGGCTTGCCCTGGGCATAGGCAAAATGGATTTCCCGGCCGCTTTGCAGGTCCAGGAAGTACACGCCCACCACGCCGTCGAACTTGGAGAGTTGCACCACCTGTTCCATGAGCACTTCCAGGTGGGAGAAGGCCGGCCCTTCAGGGTCCAGCCGGCGCACGGGGAGCACGACCACCCGTTGGGTCGGGGAGTACAGCGCCTGTTCGATGCGGGGGATGGCGGCTTCGATGTCCAGTACATAGCCTGGCTGCCCAGGCGCGAACCGGTTCGTGCCCACGATGGGCTGCGGTGGCTGCGCGGGCTGGTCATAGCGGGGCACGATTTCCCGTTCCAGGTAATCCCGCAAGCGGGTGCGGGAATAGGTGGCAATCAAAGGGACCTGAATGCCGGGAGGGCGCCGGCCCCACAAGAACCCCCAAAAGCCCTGCCAGAAGGAACGTTGCTCCCGCACCCGGGTCACCGCGGCCAGCATGGCCTGGGTGTCTACCTGAAACCCGATGGTGTTGGGGTCCAGCCAGATCCGGGCGTCACCATAGCGGAGTTCGACCGGTCGGGAGTACACGGTCAGCAGCCGCTGCGCGGCTTCCTCCGGCGTCAGGCCGCCCACCGGCACCCCGCCCATGACCGTATCTGCCGGGAGCCGGGTGCGGAATTGGGTATACCGGTTGAGTTCCACCACCAACAGGGCCAGACCGGTCAAAAATAGGAACAGGGAAAGCCAGCGGAGCAGGGGGATGCCCGCGGTGCGTGTCAGCCTCCGTCCTGCCGCCCATTCCATGGCCTTTCCTCCAATGCCCAATGGGACCGCCCCCAGGCAGGAGCGCACCCGTCACGATACCAAAACGGGTCTTGGGAGGAACAGTGTCTCAGGGGGAAACCGTGGTCGCCATGGGGAGGAACGCCTGGGTATCCATGAGCAGTTTCTCGTACCGGCGGAAGTCGTTCCAGACCGCGCCCGCGCCGCGGGCTACGGTGCTGAGGGGGTCTTCCGGCACCCAGACCTTGAGCCGCAGTTCCTCGGAAAGGCGCTGGTCCAGACCCTGGAGCAGCGCGCCGCCGCCGGTCAGGCAGATGCCCCGTTCCATCAGGTCGGCCAGGATTTCGGGGGGCGCTTCCTCCAGGGTATCCCGAATGGTGGCCAGGATGGTCTCGATGACGCCGGAAAGGGCTTCCCGCAGTTCCACCGAGGAGATTTCCACGGCTTCGGGCAGGCCGGTCACCAGGTTGCGTCCCCGGGCTACCGCGAGTTTCTCTTCCCGCAGCGGGTAGGCGGAGCCGATTTCCTTCTTGAGTTCCTCTGCCATGGCCGGGCCGATGAGGATGTTGTACTTGGCCCGCACGTATTCGATGATGGCTTCGTCCATCTCGTCGCCGGCGACCCGCAGGGAACGCGCGGTGACCACGCCGCCCGCGGAGACCACGGCCACTTCGGTGGTCCCGCCGCCGATGTCCACCACCATGTTGCCCTGGACCTCGTCCACCGGGATGCCGGCGCCCAGGGCCGCGGCAATGGGTTCGGCAATCAGATAGGCCTCCCGCGCGCCTGCGGCCAGGGCCGCGTCGTACACGGCCCGCATCTCGACCTCGGTCACCCCGGCCGGCACGCCGATGACCACCCGCGGCCGGGGGATGGGCACCACGCTTTGTTCATGGGCCTTGCCGATGAAGTAGTCCAACAACGCGGCGGTAATCTCGAAGTCCGAAATCACCCCATCCCGAATGGGGCGCAGGGCCAGCATGTTGGCTGGCGTGCGCCCCGCCATGGCCCGGGCCTGGGCGCCCACGTAGAGGGGCTTTCGGGTCCGCTTTTCCACCACCACCCAGGAAGGCTCGTTGACGACCACACCCTTCCCGCGGACGTAAACCAGGGTGTTCGTGGTGCCCAGGTCGATGCCCAGGTCCAGGGCGAAGAAACTCAACAACCAATCCAGCGGGTTCCAGCGCAAGGTCACTCTCCTTTGGGGGAAGGGGCAAAGCCGTGGCCCGCCGCGGCCCCGGCTGGCGGGATTATACCCAAGGCCCTATACCGTGCAACCGGCCGCCAGGTTTGGGCTATGCCCCGGTTTTTTCCACGACCCAAAAGTGGGAAAGGCCCAGCACCCGCAGCGGGGTTCCTTCCAGGCCCTGGAGCAGGCCGCGAAGCCACCGGCCCAGCCGCGGCCAGCGGGCGATGATGTTGTCGTAGCCGCCGAAGATGACGGTGCGGTGCACCACCTGCACGGGCAGGCCGTCGAAGAGGCGAGTTAGGTCCCGCGCGGTGTAGGCCCGAACGTGGGGCGCGAGCCGGTCCCGCCAGCGCCGGGGCAGATAGTTGACCAGAGGGATGTTGCCGAAGACGTACCGGCCCCGCCAGTAAATACCATGGGTCTCGAAGGGGTAGCCCCGATTGGGGCAGAAGAGCAACAATCGGCCGCCGGGCCGCAGCACCCGGACCATTTCCCGCACGGCCTGGCGGTCGTCCTGTACGTGTTCGATGACCTCGTGGCTCAGAATCAGGTCGAAGGTGTTGGCGGGGAAGGGCAGGGCTTCTCCCGCGGCCTGGACCACGGGGGCAAAGGGGGCCAGGGCCTCGCGCGCCCGGTCGAAGTCGTATTCCAGGCCCAGGGCCGGCCGGGCCCACCAGGCTAAGCGATGCAGGTACATGCCCACACCGCAGCCGTTATCCAGCACCCGGCCCTGCAACCGCTCGAAGCCAGCCCACTGCACAATCATGCGGAAACGCCGGGCCTGCCCCCCACGCCACACATACGACGGTGCGCCCAAACGGGCTACATCTTGCATGCCCATAGCCACCACGCCGCAATTGTATCGCAAGGCCCGAGGGTTGCCGGGCTGTCCGTCTTATGGGGTGTCAGGTAAGAAGGCCGCGTTTCCCCAGGCATCCATGCGCCTCTGTGTGAGCCGTGTCCTTTGGTGCAGCCTCCCACAGATTTCAGACCGCCCTCTGCAAAACGGGTACAATCTCCCCCGGAGGGGCCCATGGACGAAGCCAAGGTCACCTTCCGCCGGGTGGCTGTGCTGGCCCACCCGGCCATTGCCTATGGGGTGGACGAGGCCCGCCGCCTGGCCAGGGCCATTGCTGCCTATGGCGTGGAAAGCCAGGCCGGGAGTTTCGCGGACGAGGACCTGACCC
>JALXBY010000178.1 GCA_026991215.1 Anaerolineales bacterium | reverse complement strand
TTCACCCCCCGACCCCCGACCACCGACCATCGACGACCGACCACCGACCATCAACCATCGACCAACGACCATCGACCATCGACTATAATGGCTCCCACACCCTGCGCGTGAGGCGGCCATATGGTGCAGTACATTGTCCGCCGGTTGTTGCTGACGGTCCCGGTGGTGTTGGGGATTCTGTTCGTGGTTTTCGCCCTGGCCCGGCTGGTCCCTGGCGGGCCGTGCAAGGCCATTCTGGGGGAAAAGGCCACGGTCGAAGTGTGCGAACGCTTCAACCGGGAGCATGGGTTGGATAAGCCCATCCTGGTGCAATTCGTCAACTACATGGGCCAGGTGCTGCGAGGGGATTTTGGCGAATCCCTGCGGTACAGCCGGCCGGTGACGGACATCCTCATCGAACGGCTGCCCACTACCGTGGAACTCAGCCTCGCGGCCCTGACCCTGGCCGTACTCATCGGCATCCCCCTGGGCTTGATTTCCGCCCTCAAACAAAACAGCCCCATCGACGTGTTCACCATGATGCTGGCCAACGCCGGTGTTTCCATGCCGGTGTACTGGCTGGGGCTGCTTTTGGCCTACACCTTCGCCCTGCTGTTGAAGGACACCCCCTTCTGGCTCCCGCCGGCCGGTCGGCTTTCCCCCGCGCTGACGGCCACGCCCTTTTACGAGGTCCTGGGCTGGACGGTGGAACCCAATACCCTCAAATTCCACGTCTACAACTTCATCGCCAACATGTACGTGCTCAACGCCCTGATTGCCCGGGACTGGCCGGTGTTCTGGGACGCGGTCAAGCACCTGATTCTCCCGGCCACGGCCCTCAGCACCATCCCCATGTCCATCATCGCGCGTATGACCCGCTCCAGCATGTTGGAAGTGCTGCGGCAGGACTACATCCGGGCCGCGCGGGCCAAGGGCGTGCGTTCCTTCCGCCTGATTCTCAAACACGCCTTTCGCAACGCCCTGATTCCCGTGGTCACCATCATCGGGCTGCAGGTGGGGTTGCTCTTCTCCGGCGCGGTGCTCACCGAGACGATTTTCAGTTTCGCCGGCGTGGGCAGCATGCTCTACGACGCCATCACCGCCCGGGATTACCCGGTGGTGCAGGCCTTCACCGTGGTCATCGCGCTGATTTACGTCTTCGTCAACCTGGCGGTGGATATCCTCTACGTGTTCATCGACCCCCGAATCCGGCTGGAGTAGGCAACCATGGCGGAAAAGCAACCCATGGCTTCCCCGCGTCGCTCCATGAGCCCCTGGCGTCTGGCCCTCAGCCGGTTGCTCCGGCACCGTTCCGGGCAGGTGGGCGGTGCGATTTTGCTCTTCCTCATCTTCGTGGCCATTTTCGCGCCGGTCATCGCGCCCTACAGCCCCACCGAAGTGCTCATCGACAAGGAGCCGGGCATCAAACGCCGGCAGAAACCCTGCATCCACCTGCTGGGCTGCCCCAAGGACCAGCCCCAGCACATCATGGGCATCGATGGAAACTTCCGGGACGAATTCAGTCGGGTCATCTACGGGACCCGGGTTTCCCTCTTCATCGGTTTCACCACGGTGGGCGTGGCCATCCTTGCTGGCACCATCCTGGGCGCGATTGGCGGCTACGTGGGTGGCTGGGTGGATAACATCATCATGCGGTTGATGGACGTGCTGCTGGCCTTCCCCTCGTTGCTTTTGGCCATCGCCATCGTGACCGTGCTGGGCCGGGGCCTGCAGAACGCGCTGCTGGCCATTGCCATCGTTTCCACGCCGGTGTACGCGCGGGTGGTGCGGGCCAGCGTGCTTTCCTTGAAGGAACGGGAATTCGTCCGGGCCGCACGGGCCCTGGGCGGCAGCCATCTGTACATCCTGGTGCGTCACATCCTGCCCAACGCGCTGCCGCCCCTCATCGTGCAGGCCACGTTGGGGATTGCCACGGCCATCCTGGACGCCGCGGCCCTGTCCTTCCTGGGCCTGGGGGCACAACCGCCCACGCCCGAATGGGGTTCCATGTTGGGCGAGGAGCGGAACCAGATGTTCACCGCACCGCACCTGGTCTTCTTCCCCGGCCTTGCCATCATGATTACCGTGCTGGCCTTCAACCTTTTGGGGGATGCGCTGCGGGACGCGCTGGACCCCCGGTTGTATCGAGAATGAAAACCGGGGCGCCCCAGGGGACGCCCCGGCGCAGTCATAGGCGGTCGGCGGCGGGCACGAAAGGCCGGTTCAATCCTGGGTCAGGCCAGCCACGGTGTCGGCATCCAGCCGTTTGACCAGCGCGGTGACCAGGGCCACCATGTTGTCGAAGTCCTCCCGGTGCATCAGGGTGCTGTGGGAGTGGATGTACCGGGTGGGCACGGAGATGACCACCGTGGGCACGCCGGTCTTGTAGAGGTGGATGCGACCGCCATCCGTCGCACCGCCCTCGATGGCCGAAAGCTGCAGGGGGATGTTTTCCTCTTCCGCCACCTGGATGACCAGGTCCCGCAGTTTGGGGTTGGGCAGCATGGCCCGGTCGTAGACCAATAGGGTCGGACCCTGGCCCATCTTGATGGGGGATTCCTCCGGACGGATGCCGGGGGTATCGCCCGCGATGTCCACTTCCAGGATGATGGCCACGTCGGGGTCCACGCTCCAGGGCGCGGTGGTTGCGCCCCGCAGGCCCACTTCTTCCTGCACGGTGGCCACAGCATAGACCGTGTTGGGGTGCTCGGCCCCTTGCAGGCTGCGCAGCACCTCGATGGCCGCGGCCACGCCGGCCCGGTCGTCGAAGGCCTTGGAGACGTAGACCTTCCCGTTGGCCATGACCTCGAAGCCGGCATAGGGTACGATGGGGTCGCCCACCCGAATGCCCAGTTCTTCCGCCTCCTCCTTGGAGGTCACACCCACGTCGATGAACATCTCCTTCTTGGGGGTCATCTTCTTGCGGTCTTCTGGGGGAATCAGGTGGGGCGGCTTGGCCCCGATGACGCCCAGCACATCGCCCTTACGGGTCTTGATGACCACCCGGTGGCCCAGGAGGGTCTGGTCGAACCAACCGCCCAGGGGGACGAAGCGTACCATCCCCTGTTCGGTGATGAACTTGACCATGAAACCGATTTCGTCCATATGGCCCGCCAGCAGGATGCGGGGGGCTTCCGACGTGCCCTGCTTCTTGCAGAACAGGTTGCCCATGCGGTCCTGAAAGACCTCGCCCAGGTCTTCAAAGTAGGTGCGTACCAACTTACGGACCGGATGCTCGAACCCCGGCACGCCATGGGCTTCGGTCAACGCCTTGAGGAGGGCAAGACGGGCATCCTGGCTCATTGAACACCTCCTGTGGGGGATTGCATAGCCATCATACTGAGAAGGGGCAGTGGTTTCCAGGTAGGGTGACGGAAGAACCGGCCCTGGATGCCGCGAAGGGTTGGGCCCTATCCGTATAATGAGCATACGCACTGCTGCTGGCGCTTTGCTGGGTTTGCAGTATTCACCTCCTTTTATGGAGGCAACCATGCCCGTGCGCACCCATATCCGTCCACCGGCCTTGGAAGAGATTCTGCCCATTGCCCGGCAGGCACTGGAGTCCATCCGTGGGGGGATGGCGGTCACCCAGGCCATTCGCAAGCACCCCCTGCCCCATGGGCATTTGAGCAAGTCCCAACTCCTGGCCGTGTACCGGGAGCTCGTGCGCCGGGGCGAATGGACGCCCGACCCGGACCTGGAACGCCGCCTGCGGCTCAAGCCTGTGCGTTCCCTTTCGGGCGTGACCGTGGTCACGGTGTTGACCAAGCCTTACCCCTGCCCCGGCGAGTGCGTCTTCTGCCCCACGGACGTGCGCATGCCCAAAAGTTACCTGCCGGAAGAGCCGGGCGCGCAGCGGGCCTTGCAGCATCAATTCGACCCCTTTGCCCAGGTGCGGGCCCGCATCGAAGCCCTGGACGCGGTGGGCCACCCCACGGACAAAATCGAAATGCTCATCCTGGGCGGCACGTGGGATGCCTATCCCAAGGCATACCAGGCCTGGTTCGTACGCCGGTTGTTCGATGCGCTCAACGGCCGGCCCGCGGCTACCCTGGAGGAAGCCCACGCGCTGAACGAAACCGCCCGGCATCGCAACGTGGGCCTGGTCATCGAAACCCGGCCCGACTGGGTCACGCCGGAGCGCCTCCGCTGGTGGCGGGCCCTGGGCGTGACCAAAGTCCAGCTGGGCGTACAGAGCCTGGACGACCGCATCCTGGCCCTGAACAAACGGGGTCACACTGTGGCCGAAACCCGGCGGGCCTTCGCGCTGCTTCGGGCCGCGGGCTTCAAAATTGTGGCCCACTGGATGCCCAACCTCCTGGGCGCGACGCCGGAAAGCGACCGGGAGGACTTCGCCCGCCTGTGGCAGGGCCTTGCGCCCGACGAACTCAAAATCTACCCCACCCAACTCCTGCCCAACGCGGAACTCTACGAGTACTGGAAGCGGGGCGAATACCGGCCTTACACCACCGAGGAACTCATCGACCTGCTGGCCGACGTCAAGGCCACGGTGCCCGAATACTGCCGCATCAACCGGGTGATTCGGGATATCCCCTCCACTTACGTGGTGGAAGGCAACAAGCGCACCAGCCTCCGCCAGGACGTGCTGGCCGAAATGGCCCGCCGCGGGACCCGCTGCCGCTGCATCCGCTGCCGGGAAGTGCGGGGACAGCCCGTGGACCCCCGTACCCTGGAACTGCGGGATTTCACCTACACCGCGGACTACGCAGAGGAGCACTTCCTCCAGTTCGTTACCCCTGAGGACCGCATCGCAGGGTTCCTGCGGCTTTCCCTGCCCCTGCCCCAGGCCCCCGATGTGGGCATGGAGGACCTGAAGGACGCGGCCATCATCCGGGAGGTGCACGTCTATGGGCCTTCCCTGCCCGTGGGGAAAGAAGAACCCGGCGCGGCCCAACACATCGGCCTGGGGACCCGGCTTTTGCAGGAAGCCGAACGCATCGCGCGGGCCGCGGGTTTCAAACGTCTGGCCGTGATTGCCGCGGTGGGCACCCGCCGCTATTACCTGCGCCGGGGCTTCCTGCGGGGTAAGTACTACCTGGTCAAGCCCCTGACGTGAGGGGTGTTCGCACGCCAGGCACCGCTGTATCCTATGACCATCCATGGCTGACCTATCCTTTCAACGCTACCTCCTGGCCAAGCGCACGGTCGATGACCGGGCCCTGAACCGCACGGTGTTCACGGCCTTCAAAGAAGCGGTTCTGGCCCAGGGCCGCGCGTTGCGTTTCCTGGAAATCGGTGCCGGGCTGGGGACCATGCTGGCCCGCCTGGTGGCCTGGGGCGTGTTGCGGCAGGGGGAGTACACTTTGGTGGACCGGGACCCCCAACTCCTGCAGGCGGCCCATACGTTTCTGCAATCCTGGGCCAAAGGCCAGGGTTTGCAATGGCAGGCCCTGCCCCAGGGGGGCCGTCTCCACGGTCCGGGCGGTTTGGACCTGCGCCTTCGGACGGTTGCCGCGGACGTCTACGACCCTTTACCTGGCCCGCGGGGTTATGACGTGGTGCTGGGCCACGCGGTGCTCGACCTCCTCCATTTGCCCACGGTGTTGCCCCGGCTGCTGGACATGCTGCGGCCCGGCGGCCTGGCCTACTTCACCCTGAACTTCGACGGGGTGACCATCTTCGAACCCCCGCTGCCTGACCTGGATGAGGACCGTCTTCTGGCCCGCTACCATGCCACCATGGACGCCCGTACCCATCGGGGGCTTCCCGCTGGCGCAGCCCGGACCGGCCGCCAACTCTTCCACCAACTTTGCCAGGCCGGGGCCGAAGTCCTGGCCATGGGGGCCTCGGACTGGGTCGTCTTCCCCAACCCCCAGGGCGTCTACCCCCATGACGAATCCTTCTTCCTGGCGTACATCCTGGAGACCATCCATCAGGCCCTGCAGCAGGACTCCACCCTGGACCCCCAACAGGTGGAA
>JALXBY010000177.1 GCA_026991215.1 Anaerolineales bacterium | reverse complement strand
TGGCTGCACCTCCTGGGGAAGTCGGTCGCGGCCAGGCCCGCAGCGGGCCGCGGGGTCACCCTTCCCCCAAAGGCCCGTGGGCCGAGGAGGCCGGGGAAACCACCTCGTACAGGGCCACCGCGAACTCCCATACGCTGCGGGCCACCTGTTCCCGCCGCGGCTTGGGCTGCATCAGGGTTTCGGTGACCAACACGGGCACGCCCACTTCCGCCTGGATGCGGGGGGCCAGGCTCGCGTCTTCCGTATCGATGACGAAGCCCGAAAGCAGGTCCGCGTAGTGGCGGGCCACGCTCAGGGCCGAAGGCTCCAGGCCAAGTTCCCGGAACATCTTGGCCGCGGGGCCTTTGACCGTCCGGCCCCCGATGATGGGCGAGACCGCGACCACGGTCTTGCCCTGCAGGGCCGCGCGCACCCCAGGCACGGCCAGGATGGGGTCCACGCTGACCCAGGGGTTGGAGGGCGCGATGAGCACGATGGCCGCGTGCTGCAGGGCCTCCAGCACGCCGGCCGCGGGCCGGGCCTGTTCGATGCCCACGAAGCGGAAGCCTCGGACCTGGGGTTCGGTCCTGTACCGCACGAAGTACTCCTGGAAGGGCAGGGGGCCGTGTTCCACGGTGTCCACAATGGTGCGCACCGGGTCGTCGGTGACCGGCAGCACCTTCGGGGCCACGCCCAGACGGCGGCAGAAATCCTGGGTGATGCGGCTGAGGGGTTCGCCCTGGGCCATGCGGCGGGTGCGCTCCAGGTGCAGGCCCAGGTCCCTGTCGCCCAGGCGGAACCAGGTCGGGCCGCCCAGGCGGGCCACGGTCTCCATGGCGTGCCAGGTCTCGTCGGCCCGGCCCCAGCCTCGTTCCGGGTCCTCCAGGTCGGCCAGGGTGTAGCAGACGGTGTCCACGTCGGGGGAGATGTACAGGCCGAACAGTTCCAGGTCGTCGGCCACGTTGACGATGATGGTGAGGGCCTCCGCCGGCAGCACGCGGGCCATGCCCCAGGCAAAGCGGGCACCGCCCACACCGCCGGAAAGCACCACCGCGGGCAGGCTGCGGGATTGCGCGGCCATGTTCGCCTCCGTGGGGGAGGATTATAGCAGTGTAGAGGAAGCAGTGGATAGGCCGGGAGCGTCAAAATATACCTGTCAGCCGCCCCGCCAAATTCCTTCCACCATTCTTTTGCGAAGCAGGTATACTGGGTGAGGCATTTCCTCCCCTGCAGGGCTTTTGAAAAGGTGATCGCCCTTCAGAAGCCGCCGCGTGGTTCATCGGGACCGACGAGCGTTGTTGCACATTGCAGGGGGGCAACTCCATCCGAGGAGGTTCCAGGATGACCCGCAAACCGGAAGAGACGACCCAGGAAGCCCTGGTCGAAACGGCCCGGTCCCAAACCCCCGAAGCCCCCATGGAGGAGGCCGGCCGCGCGGATTCGCGTCCGGAAGCCGAAGCCGCTGCCCAGGCCGTGGACGCCGCGGCTGAAGCGACTGACCAGACCGGCGCACGCGATACGGCCGAACCTGCGGCCGCGGAAGCCGCGCCCGCCGAGGCCGAACCCGTGAAAGAGGCAGAGGCAGAAGCGCCGCAGGCTGCGGGCGAGGCGGGCGAACCGGAAGCCGAACCCGAACCGGTCGAACCGCCCCCCACGGCCGAGGCCGCACCCG
>JALXBY010000176.1 GCA_026991215.1 Anaerolineales bacterium | reverse complement strand
GGTGGAAGTGGTCCAGGTCTCGGACCGGGACGCGCGGGTACTGCGCCACCTGGCTTCCCTGGACCTGCGCCCCGGGCAGCGGCTGCGGATTCTGACCCGAACGCCCATCGACCGTTTGCTTCAGGTGGAAATCGCGGCTTCGGGCCGCCGCGTGGTGTTGGGTCCTGCGCTGGCCCGGGCCGTGCGGGTGCGACCGGCCAAACCTTCGACTCAGGGCCGCCCTTGAGCGGCCTGTACCTGCATCGGACTTCATCCCCCAAAGGCAGGAGGCGTCATGAGCATTCCGAAGACCATGCGCGCGGTGGTCAAAACCCGGCCCGAGCCGGGCTTCGAACTGCGGGAAGTCCCTGTCCCCAAAATCGGCCCCCGGGACGTACTCATCAAGGTGCGGGCCACCTCGATTTGCGGCACCGACCTGCACATCTACCGCTGGGACCCCTGGGCGCAAAGCCGCATCAAGCCGCCCCTCATCGTGGGCCATGAGTTCTGCGGCGACGTGGTCGCGGTGGGCCGGGAAGTGCGCACCGTCAAAGAAGGGGACTACGTTTCGGTGGAAAGCCACATCGTCTGCGGCACCTGCGCGTACTGCCGGACGGGCCGGGGGCACCTGTGCCCCAACACCCAAATCATCGGCGTGGACCGGGATGGCTCCTGGGCCGAATACGTCGCGGTGCCCGCGGAGAACGCCTGGCCCAACCCGCCCGACCTGCCGCCCCACATCGCGACGCTGCTGGAGAACTTCGGCAACGCGGTCCACACCGCCTTTGCCATCGACCTCAGGGCCAAGAAGGTCCTGGTGACCGGCTGCGGTCCTGTGGGGATTATGGCCATCGCTGTGGCCCGGGCCATTGGCGCCCGGGCCATTTTCGCCACGGACATCACCGACTACCGCCTCGACCTGGCCCGGAAGATGGGCGCGGACGTCACCATCAACGCGCAGCGGGAGGACGTGGTCCAGCGCATCCTGGAACTGACCGACGGCGAGGGCGTGGACGCGTGGATGGAGATGTCCGGCGCGCCTGCGGCCCTGGCCCAGGGCTTCCAGGTGCTCAAGCCGGGGGGCGAAGTGGCCCTGCTGGGCCTGCCCCCCGAACCCGTGCGCCTGGACCTGAACAACTGGGTCATCTTCAAGGGCGTGCGCGTGCACGGCATCATCGGCCGGCGGCTGTGGGAGACCTGGTACCAGATGCGGGGCCTGCTGCGCAGCCGTGCGGTGAACCTGGAACCCCTGGTGACCCACACCTTCCCGCTGGAGCGCTTCGAAGACGCCCTGGCGGTCATGGCTTCCGGGCAGAGCGGCAAGGTGGTGTTGATTCCGTAACCCGCCGACCGCCGCCTGCCCACTGCAGACTGCCGACTGCCGACCGCGCCCCTTACGGCCGCACGCTGCTTATCAGCGCGTCCAGCAGGTTCAGTGCGGGGGCGAACTGGTTCGCGGGCAGGTTCTGCAGATACTGCACGGCCTGTTGGTTGAAGGCGTCCCACTGGGCCGGGTCCGTGGCCGGGGGCAGGGCCGCGAACACATTGGGGTTGGTGTTCGCGTCGGGCGTTTCCCCGCTGGGCAGGCCCGGTGCGGTGATGGGCAGGGTGGCGTACACCGCGTACTGGCCGTTCTGGGTATAGCCCCGGAACACGTAGCGCAGGTTCGCGTTGCTCACCAGGAC
>JALXBY010000175.1 GCA_026991215.1 Anaerolineales bacterium | reverse complement strand
CTATCCCTCCCAGCCCCCGCGCAAGACCTGGCCCGGACCTTCGGAGCCTTCCCCCACGAACGTCCCCGAACCCGAACCCAACATCTTCACCGACACCCGCACCTGGACCCTGCTCCTCCTGGGTTCCGACCGCCGGGCCCGGTCCTTCCGAACGGATGTCATCCTGTTCGTGGCCCTGCGGCCTGAACTGGGCACCATTACCCTCATCTCCTTCCCCCGCGACCTTTACGTCTACATCCCCGGCTGGCGGGTGAACCGCATCAACACCGCGTTCTTCCACGGAGAGCATACAGGCTACCCTGGCGGCGGGCCGCAACTCATCCGGGATGTGTTCCTCTACAACTTCGGCCTGCGGGTGGACCGCTACGTCCTGGTGGACTTCGAGGGGTTCAAGCGCATCGTGGACGCGCTGGGCGGGCTGGAGGTGCCCGTGGCCTGCCCCTATACCGACTGGCGGTTGAAATCCCCGGACCTGGACCCCCGCAAGAAGGAGAACTGGACCCTATACACGGTGGAACCCGGCATCGTGTACATGGACGGCGAAACGGCCCTCTGGTACGTCCGGGCACGGCTGCGCTCCAGCGATTACAACCGCCATCTGCGGCAGCAGGCCGTGCTCATGGCCCTGCGGATGCGCCTGCAGGAACCCCGCACCTGGTTGCAACTGCCGCGGCTTTTCGGCTTGTTGCAGGAGTACGCCCAGACCGACCTGACCTGGCGGGACGTGCTCCCCTTCCTCCCTATGCTGCGCAGCCTGGACTTCCGCCACATCCGCCAGTACCGCATCGCGCCGCCTCTGGTCGTCTCCTGGCGGACACCGGGCGGCGGTCGGGTGCTGCTGCCCCGCCGCGGTCGCCTGGCCGACTTCTTCCGGGAAGCCCTCGCG
Organism: Anaerolineales bacterium; assembly: GCA_026991215.1. Taxonomy (GTDB): domain Bacteria; phylum Chloroflexota; class Anaerolineae; order Anaerolineales; family DRMV01; genus S139-71. The sequence goes on along the minus strand of JALXBY010000175.1, from coordinate 779 downwards.
CCCAAGCCGCCGCCCGAACCCGGCACCGCGGTCCTGGTTGCGGTGCAGAACGCGTCGGGCAAAGCCGGCTGGGACACCCTGGCCCTGTGGCGGCTGCAGCGGTTCGGGTACGCGACGCTGCCCTTCCCGGAAAGCGAGACCGTCCTCGAGCGAACGCAACTCATCCCCCTGCACGGCCAGAACCTCAAGCAAGCCGCGCCCCTGCTGCGGGACCTGGGGCTGAGCCGGGAGGCCTTCACGCCCCAGCCCGAAACCGCGCCGCCCAACATCTTCGCGGATTGGTTCCTGCGTCTGGGGAAGGATTACGACCCGTGCTTCGTCCCCGCGGTCAGCCGGCCATGACCACGCGTGAACCGCCTACCCTGGTTCTGGCATCCACGAACGCGGCCAAGCGCAGGGCCGTGGTGCAGGCCTGGGAACGCTTGTTCGGCCAGGCACCCCATGTGTTGACCGTGGCCGTGCGCGGCCCGGAAGGGCTGCCCGTGGGGGAAGCCAACCTGCAGGCCTGGGCCGCGCGACGGCTGGCCATGGCCCAGGCCCGCTTCCCCCAGGCCGATTTCTGGCTGGCCATCGAAGGCGGCATCCGGCCCTATCAGAACGCGTGGTGGATGACGGCCTGGGGCCTGGTACAGGACCGGCGCGGCCGACGTCACGGGGCCTGGGCCGCGGCCTTCCCCCTTCCCCCGGCTTTGACCCGGCGGTTGCGCCAGGGGCAGCCCCTGGCCCAGGCCGTGGCCGAGGTGTATACCGAACGGGCGCGCGAGCGCAAACGGCTCGGC
>JALXBY010000174.1 GCA_026991215.1 Anaerolineales bacterium | reverse complement strand
GTGCAGGCCCAGGTCGCGGGCATCCCCCTGGCGGAACGGGGAGCCAGGGCCGAGGCTTCCCCCGTGCGCTGCCCGGACCCCCAGGCCTCGGCCCGGATGGAAGCCGCCATCCGGCAGGCCATGCAAGACCGGGACACCCTGGGCGGCATCATCGAAGTGGTGGCTTGGCCCATGCCCCCTGGCCTGGGCAGCCACGTCCACTGGGACCGCCGCCTGGACGCCCGCCTGGCCGCCGCGGTCATGAGCATCCCGGCCATCAAAGGGGTGGAGATTGGGGAAGGCTTTGCCCAGGCCCGACAACCCGGGACCCAGGCCCACGACCCCATCCACCTGGAGGGCGACCGCCTGACCCGGCCCACCAACCGGGCTGGCGGCATCGAAGGCGGCATTTCCAACGGCCAGCCCATTCTGGTGCGGGCCGCGATGAAACCCATCGCCACCACCCTGACCCCCCAACCCACCGTGGACCTGGCCACAGGGCAGCCCACCCAGACCGCGTACGAGCGTTCGGATTTCTGCCCCGTGCCCCGGGCCGTTCCTGTGGTCGAGGCTGTGGTCGCCTTCGTCCTGGCCGATGCCCTGCTGGAAAAACTGGGCGGGGATACGCTGACCGAACTGCGGGAACGGTTCGCCCGCCTTCCCCAACCCCGTTTGCAGGACCTGCACATCGACGGGCAGGCCCATACCTTCTGGCCGGAGGCCCCCGATGCCCCGCCGGCATGATTTCGCCGCCTGGTTGCGCATCCCCACGTACATGCGGCGGGAAGGACGCATCACGCCGGCCCAGCGCCGCGCGCTGGAGACGTTGCTCCCCCGCTACGGCCTGGACCCGAAAACGCCTCTGGACCCGGAGGCCGTGTTTGGCCGCCGCGCGCCCTTAGTCATGGAAATCGGCTTTGGGGATGGGGAAAACCTGGTGGCCCAGGCCCAGGCGCATCCGGAAAAGGACTTCCTGGGGGTGGAGGTGTACCGGCCGGGCATCGGCCGCTGCTTGCGGGCCCTGGACCAAGCCGGGCTGACCAACGTGCGCATCTACCCGGCCGACGCCCGTACCGTGCTGCTGCACGCCATCCCCGATGCCGCGCTAAGCGAGGTCTGGATTTTCTTCCCCGACCCCTGGCCCAAGAAGCGGCACCACAAGCGCCGCCTGCTGGCCCCACCCTTCCTGGAACTCCTGGCCCGGAAGATGGTGCCCGGGGGCCTGCTGCACATCAGCACCGACTGGCCCGACTACGCCCAGGCCACGCTGGAGATGCTCAACGCCTCGCCGGCCTTTGCAAACCTGGCCCCGGATGGGGGATTCCATCCCACGGCCCATACCCGCCGCGTGCAGACCAAATACGAACGACGGGCCCGGGCCGAAGGCCGCCAGATTTTCGACCTGTTGTTCCGCCGAACCCAGGGGGAAGCGGGGGAAGCCGCGGGCCGCTGACCGCAGTGCGCAGCCCGTAGTGCGCGGGCCGCTGATTGCCGTCTGCCCACGGCCGTCGGCTGACGGCTGCCTGCAAACGCGTAGCGCAGTTCTGGGAAGCCCATGGCAGAAAGTTGGAAACCAGGGTTATTGACAGGACTTACGCAGTTCCGTGTTGAGTTCATGGAACAAAGAAAAAGGGACGCCACCCCCCGAGGTACAATCAAGCACATCCACCCCTCGGTGAGGTGTATCATGG